>NZ_NPML01000003.1 GCF_002252565.1 Petroclostridium xylanilyticum | reverse complement strand
AGATAATTTTCTCCTAAAGAAAACTTAATTCCCAGCAAATCCAATTCATCGTATACTTCACCTAACTGTTCCCGGGTTTTCTTGTCAAAAGCAGTTACTTTGGCACCCAGATTTACAAGAAATTTTATTAGAGGTGTATTGCTAATTCCTACTCCTAATACAGCTACATTTTTTCGGTACATGCTTTTCTTAAATATATCAAGTTTCTTATTCACGTCGTCTTATCCGTTACGCAAAACTTATAAAACTTTACAAAAACATTGTAAAAGTTTATGTTTGCTTCCTCGTTCATAGTGTCCGACCTCGGCTAACCTACTATCGTTTGATGTGACACTCCAGAGGCTTGAATTCCCGTGTAACTCACGGTACACAGCATCATAATTCGTTTTGGTGATTTATGATGCTTTATATCTTGATAAATTGATACTTGCATTCTTATCCCTGTCTATTGCAGCACCGCAACATTCACATATAAATTCCCTTTCAAACAGTGACAGTTTGGTTTTCACATGCCCACATGCTGAACAGGTTTTTGATGAAGGATACCATTTATCGGCTTCTATAAATTCAATTCCATACTTCCTGCATTTATACTGAAGCATTGTTTTGAATTCAAACAAGCCCTGCTCTGATATTGATTTTGACAGGTGTTTGTTTTTCATCATACCACTGACATTCAGGTTTTCCATAACTATCCTTGATGGCTTGGTTTTCACTATCTCGGCAGTTGCTTTATGCCTGTTGTCAGTTCTGATGTTATCAAGACGTTTGTACAACTTTTTAATGTTTTTTTCAAGTTTTATAATGTTGCCTGTTTTGACGCAACTTCCTCCTTCCTTGTTTTTTTGGTATTTGTTTGATACCTTGTGCTGCAACCTGCGCAATTTCTTTTCTAATTTTTTAACTCTTTTGGTTTTGTTGATGTTTTTAAATGTCATTCCGTTTGAGCATACAGCCAAATTCTTTATCCCTAAATCAATACCTATACTTTCGCCTGTAAGCTCAACAGCCTCTTGCTCTGCCTCAATGCCTACAGACACATACCAGTGTATTCCGTCAAACTTTACCCTTGGGTTTGTATATTTTGCATTTTCCGGTATCCTGTCTTTTTCTGAAAGTCTTACCCAACCAATTTTTTCTAATCTAACCTTGCCGTTTTTGAATTTTATTTTTTCGGTATCTTGATAAAATTTTGGCTGGCTTTTCTTCCTGCTTTTAAATTTTGGTTTATCGGCAAGCTTTTTAAAAAACTTATAGTAAGCATCACAGGCATCCTTTATGGCTTGTTTGGTTATGTTGTTGCTGTAATCATTAAGCCACTTGTATTTTTCAGTCTTCTTTAAAAACGTTAATTCTTTTCTCAAGTCTCCGTCTTTAATGAATTTGCCACCGCTTTTATAATTTTCTTCTTGTTTGGCAAGCGTCCAGTTATATGCCCATCTTGCAACTCCTGCACTCTGAAACAATTTTGTTTTTTGCTTGTTGTTGGGTTCAAGCCTGACTTTCAGGGCTATTATCATCTTCCAACAGCTCCTTTATCATTTTTTTGGCTTTATTGGCTCTCCTGCCTTGTAACTTGCAACTAAATACAGTTACAATCCGAACTAAATCTTCAACTAATTCCTGTTCTTCTGTCTTTTCTGTATTATCAATTATTTCAATAGTTGTACCGTATTTACTGCACAGGTTTTCTATCAATTCGTATCCAAATCTTAATAACCTATCTTTATACAAAACAACAATCTTTTCTACCTCAGAAGCAACAATCATATCAATTAATTGATTTAGTCCTTTTTTGTTGTAGTTAATTCCACTTCCTATATCCGTAATAACTTCAAAAGAATACCCTTTCGCTATCATATAAGACTTTACATTTTCAATCTGCCTTTCAAGGTCATCTTTTTGCTTATTACTTGATACCCTGCAATATCCTACAACTTTTCTTTTAGTTATGTTTCCGCCTTTAAAACCCAGATAATTTTGAAGCTGTTGTTGTGAATAATACCTATAACCGCTTTTCCCGATATGACTTGGCTTTAGTTTTCCTGTTTTATCCCAGTTTCTAAGAGTTTGTTGGGTCACTCCTATTAATTCTGCAAATTCTCCAATTGAATAATATTTCATATAAACACCTCAAAATTATTATACAGCATATTATAATAATTTTACAGTGTTTTGTAAACTTTTATAAAAATTCTTTAACTGTTGTTAGCCTCCTTTTTGTGTGATAAAACAAAAAGAAAAAAAGAAAGCTACTCATAACAGAGTTATAAAATAGCAACAACAAAATCTTATGCAAATCATAATACAAATATTGACAATATTCAATGGATTAAACAATATTTTTATTCATGGGCCACAAGAAATACCCGAGTGGCATGAATTATACGGAAAGAAATATTACAGGTGCGGTACTTATACCCGCAGTCTGCTGCTTTTTGACAGAGTAAAGGTAACTTTTATCATATATCGTTTTTATGACCCTATGAATGTACTTGAACGAGTCATTGCTGATTTAAAACTGTAGCAGAAAGGAACGGTGAAATATGACGTTTGAGTGCGTAAAGAAGTACGGGAAACGTATGGAAAAATGGGCCGGAAGGATTACTGCTATCAAAAGCTATGGCAGCCACATAGAACTAAGAATTGAAAGCCGCTCATCCATCTTGGTACTTATCGGACAAACTACATCCGGTCACTTCGCTTGTATGCCTGATTTTGGGGCCGGGTGTTATCTTGCCGATTTAAAGGATATATTCTGGAATACGGAAAAGCTAACGGCTTTCTGCTGCTATCTTTTCCATACTCGCTTTCATATCCTGGAAGAATTGATGTTCAAGAGTTAATAATGAAATGCCTATAACAATAGGTTTATCTTCTTTTTTTGCAGGCTCTTCTTTTTTGGCTGTTTCTTCCTTCTTTGCTGGCTGCTCAGCTTGAGCCGGTTCTGTTTTTTCTGCATTCTTTGAACCACAGCCTGCAAATAAACTCATTGATAATACAAAAGTAACTAATAACACCATGCTTTAAAACGGACCGTAATTTTTTGATGCAAAAAACTACAGTCCGTTAAGAATAGAAAAATAATAAAGAGTGAGATTAAGAAATTAGAGATAACTTTAATCTTAATCTCACTCTTTATTTTCACGCTAATTATTAACTTTATTCTCTACTTCTTCCAATATTTTATTAATGAAGCTGTCAACAGGCATAGTACCCTGGTCTCCTTCTTTTCTCGACCTTACTGCCACAGATTTTGATTCTACCTCTTTATCGCCAATTACAAGCATATAAGGTACTTTTTCAAGCTGGGCCTCTCTAATCTTATAGCCTATCTTCTCATTTCTCAAATCGACTTCCACACGAATGCCGTTTGTTTCAAATTGCTTTTGAAGCTCCAATACATAGTCATGATGCTTATCAGCAATGGGAAGTATTTTTACCTGAACTGGTGCCAGCCAGGTTGGAAACGCTCCTGCATAATGTTCAGTCAGGATGGCAATGAACCTTTCTATGCTGCCAAACACAACCCTGTGAATCATAACAGGCCTGTGCTTTTCTCCATCAGCCCCTACATAAGTGAGGTCAAATCTTTCAGGCATCTGGAAGTCTAATTGTATGGTCCCGCACTGCCATGTACGTCCTATAGAATCTTCAAGATGGAAATCAATCTTAGGACCGTAGAAAGCACCGTCTCCTTCATTTACCTTATATTTCATACCCTTTGCTTCCAGGGCTTCCTTCAGGCCCTCGGTGGCTATTTCCCATTGCTCATCACTACCCATAGAATTCTCTGGCCGTGTAGATAATTCCACATGATATTTAAAACCAAAAACTCCATAAAAATAGTCGATAAGGTCTATTACATTTATAATTTCTTCTTTAATCTGAGAAGGCAGCATAAATATATGCGCATCATCCTGGGTAAAACACCTTACTCTCATTAATCCATGTAAAGCACCTGATAATTCATGCCTGTGTACCAGACCTAATTCCGCCATTCTTTGTGGCAAATCCCTGTATGAGTGCATTCTTCTCTTGTAAACAAGCATTCCTCCCGGGCAGTTCATAGGTTTAATAGCATAATCACCTTCATCAATCTTTGTAAAATACATATTTTCCTTATAATGATCCCAGTGTCCGGAACGATGCCATAAATCTTCATTAAGGATGATAGGAGTCTTAATTTCCTGGTAACCCCTTTTTCTATGTTCTTCTCTCCAGAAATCTTCAAGAATATTTCTCAGTACCATGCCTTTAGGCATAAAGAAAGGAAAACCGGGGCCTTCTTCTAATATATTAAACAAATCCAGTTCTCTGCCAAGTTTTCTATGGTCTCTTTTCTTGGCCTCTTCCAACCTGTTAAGATATTCATCCAAATCGCTCTTCTTAGTAAAAGAAGTACCATAAATTCGCTGGAGCATCTTATTTTTCTCACTACCCCGCCAGTAAGCACCTGCCACATTTAGTAATTTAACAGCTTTTATTTTTCCTGTAGACGGGATATGCGGCCCTGCACATAGATCAACAAACTCCCCTTGTTTATAGAAAGAAATAACTGCATCCTCCGGAAGATCTTTAATCAGTTCAACCTTATAGGGCTCCCCTTTTTCCTCCATAAACTTTATAGCTTCTGCCCTTGGCAGTTCAAACCTCTCTAATTCAAGGTCTTCCTTAACGATTTTTCTCATTTCTTCTTCAATCTTCTCTAAATCTTCAGGAGTAAAAGCTTTGTCAGAGTCAAAGTCATAATAATATCCATTATCGATCGAAGGTCCTATTGCAAGCTTTGTTTGAGGAAACAACCTCTTTACTGCCTGCGCCAATATATGGGATGTAGTATGCCTAAATGCATGTTTTCCTTCATCGTCATCAAATGTCAGAAGGCTTACCTCACAATCATCTTCTAACTGATACGATAAATCTTTTACCTTGCCATTGACCAGTCCGGCAAGAGCTGCTCTGGCCATCCCTGCACTTATGCTTTCTGCAACCTGCATTACAGTAGTTCCTTTAGGATATTCTTTTATTGAACCATCTTTAAGAGTTACTTTAATCATATTTATCATCCTTTCTGTATTGTATTTGGTTTTATAATTTTATATAGAGTATATAAATACATTACATTGGGGTAAGTAGTATCATATATTCCATAAAAAAACTCCCATCCCAAACAAGGGACGAGAGTCATATTTCCCGCGGTTCCACCCTAATTGTTAAACCCACTCTAATACCCAAAACAAATATGCTTTGAGTAACGATTATAACGTAATCAACGTAACTATTCTGCTCCGAGGTGGTCTTCAGTTATTCATACCTGGTAACACTTTCAGCCATGATGTCACCTCTCTTAAGGCTGTTTATAACTTACTCTTCTCTTCATCGCATTTTAAAACGATTATATTTTACTGATATTATAATTTTAATATTAAATGTTGTCAAGGTAAAAGCTAAATAAAAAGAACTGACAGCACCGATCCTGTCAGTTCTTTTATATAATTAAAAGGAGGAAAAAATGAAAAAATTTTAAATTGTTTAGCATTGTTTGTTGGCTGTGGTATGGTTATATAATAACACATTTTAATTAATTTTATAATGCAATTTATAAACAAAATTATTTATTTTTAAATTTATTTTTTATGCAATATTACAATACTGCATAATTAGCAGGTTCAGCTAACCTTGTTCTGCATATTGTATACAAAAATAAAAACAAAATAGATCGACAGCACCGACCCTGCCGATCTATTTTATATAATTAAAAGGAGGAAAAAATGAAAAAAATTAGTTCTGTTTGTTTGTTGGTTGTGGTATGTTTATATAATAACACATTTTTTAATGAAATATAATGGAATTATTATACGAAGATAATATTAATTTTAAAGGGATATTCGTGATTTTAACGAATATCCCTTTAAAATTAATAATTTTCTCGGGCTTTATAATGAGTATGCAGCAATTTATGGGACTTATGTCCGCACGGTTCTCCAAGATATTCTTCATATAATTTTTTAATAAATGGATTTTCATGAGATTTTCGAACAGGCAGGCTTCTATCTTCGTCATATATTGCCTTTGCTCTTGCTGCTCTTAAATCAATATCCATTCTAACCTTTGCAGGTTGAATTGGCTGTCCTCCACCAGTTACACAACCTCCGGGACATCCCATAATTTCGATAAAATCATATTGTGCTTCTCCGGCTTTTACTCTATCCAGAAGCTTTCTTGCATTGCCAAGGCCGTGGGCAACAGCCGCTCTAATGGTCTTGCCTGGCAATTCAACGGTTGCTTCTTTAATACCATCAACACCTCTCACTGCATTGTATTCAATGTTGTCAATTGATTTACCGGCAAGAATTTCTGCAACGGTTCTTAATGCAGCCTCCATAACGCCACCGGTTGCACCGAAGATTACCCCGGCTCCACTTGCATCGCCAAATGGGTTATCAAAGCTTTCATCAGGCAGTGATACAAAATCAAGGCCTGCTTCTTTAATCATTCTGGCAAGCTCTCTGGTAGTGATGACCGCATCTACATCAGGATATCCTGTTGCTGCAAGTTCTTCCCTTGCACTTTCAAATTTCTTTGCGGTACAAGGCATTACAGATACAACAAATATCTTGGAAGGATCAATTCCTTCTTTTTCTGCATAGTAAGATTTTATAACAGCACCAAACATTTCATGTGGTGATTTACAAGAAGACAAATTATTTAAAAACTCAGGATAGTTGTGTTCACAGAACTTAATCCATCCCGGACTGCAGGAAGTAATCAGTGGTAAATTTTTGCCTTCCTTCAATCTTCCTAACAGTTCTGTTCCTTCTTCCATAATGGTCAAATCGGCTGCAGTATCAGTATCAAACACTTTGGCAAAACCCAATCTTCTTAAAGCAGCAACCATTTTACCGGTTACTCTTGTGCCGATTGGCATTCCAAATTCTTCACCTAATGCAACTCTCACAGCAGGAGCAGTTTGGACCACTACATGCTTTTCCGGGTCTGCAAGAGCAGCCCATACCCTGTCAGTATCATCTTTTTCTCTTAATGCGCCTACCGGACAGGCGACAATACATTGTCCACACATTGCACAAGGTACTTCGCTAAGAGGCTTGTTAAAGGCAGATGCTACAATGGTCTTAAATCCTCTTTCCTGAGCATCTATTACTGCAACTGTCTGTACATTTTTACATACACTTACACATCTTCTGCAAAGAACACACTTGTTAGGATCTCTAACGACTGAAGGAGAAAAATCATCTAACGGAAGTCTGTAAGTTTCTCCATCAAACCTTAGATCTTGTACGTTCAAATCTTCAGCAAGCTTTTGTAATTCACAATTTCTGTTTCTTATGCAAGTTAAACACTTTCTATCGTGGTTGGAAAGTATCAACTCTAAAGTTACTTTTCTTGATTCCCTTACAGCCGGTGTATTTGTTTTAATTTCCAAACCTTCGGATACCGGATATACACAAGCTGCCTGCAGGCTTCTTGCACCCTTTACTTCTACAACGCACATTCTGCAAGCGCCTATTTCATTTACATCCTTCAAATAGCATAGTGTTGGGATATCTATATTTGCACTTCTGGCAGCCTGAAGAATCGTATAATCCTTTGGCACCTGAAGCTTTTGACCGTTGATTGTTATATTCACCATTTCCATTGCTCACATCCCCCTTCTATTAGTGGTTTTTGAATATTGCCTTAAATGGGCATTTTTCCATACATACACCACATTTAATACATTTTTCTGTATCTATCTTATATGGATTCTTTCTTTCTCCGCTGATTGCACTTACAGGACATTGTTTTGCGCATATTCCACAGCCTTTACATAATTTTGCATCGATGGTGTAAACCAAGAGTGATTTACATACTCCGGCAGGGCATTTTTTATCTTGTACGTGTGCAATATACTCATCTCTAAAATACCTTAAAGTACTGAGTATTGGGTTTGGAGCTGTCTGTCCAAGACCACACAAAGCAGAAGCTTTAACATTCTTACACAATGTTTCAAGATTCTCGATATCCTCCATCGTTCCGTTACCATTAGTGATCTTTTCCAGTATCTCCAGCATTCTCTTGGTTCCAATTCTACATGGAGAACATTTACCGCAAGATTCATCAACGGTAAATTCCAGGAAGAACTTTGCAATATCTACCATACAGGTGTCCTCATCCATTACAATTAAACCACCGGAACCCATCATGGAACCAATGCTAATAAGTGAGTCATAATCAATAGGCGTATCAATCAAATCTGCCGGAATACATCCACCGGAAGGTCCACCGGTCTGAGCAGCTTTAAATTTCTTTCCATTAGGAACTCCGCCGCCGATTTCTTCAACAATTTCCCTGAGGGTTGTACCCATAGGAATTTCTACCAACCCGGTATTGTTAATTTTACCACCTAAGGCAAATACCTTTGTACCTTTGCTTTTTTCGGTACCGATACTTGCAAACCACTCCGGACCTTTTAATATGATCTCTGGAATATTAGCATAAGTTTCAACGTTATTTAATAAAGTTGGTTTAGCCCATAAACCCTTTATAGCAGGGAATGGCGGCCTTGGCCTTGGCTCCCCTCTATGTCCTTCTATGGAGGTCATAAGTGCAGTTTCCTCGCCACATACGAATGCACCGGCACCTAATCTTAATTCAAGGTCAAAGCTAAAATCGGTACCAAAAATATTTTTACCTAACAAGCCGTATTCTTTTGCCTGGCTAATAGCAATTTCCAATCTTTTAACGGCTATTGGATATTCAGCTCTGATATATATATATCCCTGGTTTGCTCCAACAGCATATCCTGCGATTGCCATTGCTTCTATTACACTGTGCGGGTCACCTTCCAACACGCTTCTGTCCATGAATGCTCCCGGGTCACCCTCGTCAGCATTACAACATACGTATTTCTGGTCTCCTTGTGCCTTGGCTGTGAATTCCCATTTAAGTCCTGTTGGGAAACCGCCGCCTCCTCTACCGCGAAGGCCGGATTTTTTCACAACGTCAATAACCTGTTCCGGAGTCATTTCAGTCAATACTTTGCCCAGAGCTTTATAACCATCAAATGCAATATATTCATCAATATTTTCCGGATTAATAACACCGCAGTTTCTTAATGCGACACGCATTTGTTTTTTATAGAAATCTACCTGATTTAAAGACTTAACAGTATTGTCGTCCTGTATTGTTTCTTTATATAAGAGCCTCTTTACAATACGGCCTTTTAGTAAGTGCTCTTGTACTATTTCTTGTACATCTTCAGGTTTAACCATGCTATAAAAAGCACCTTCCGGATATACAATAACAATTGGACCTAAAGCACATAAACCGAAACATCCCGTTTTAACCACTTTTATCTCTTTTTCTATGTTATTCTTTTTAAGTTGTTCTTCCATTTCCTTTATTATCTTTTCACAGCCTGAAGAAGTACATCCCGTACCGCCACAGACTAAAACATGAGATCTTACCAATTCCATTGAAAACCCTCCTTTTCACATATTTATTTGTCCGCTGCACCGATAGTATATTGTATACACGGCTTGCCGTTAACAATATGTTCATTTACAATTTGAGCTGCTTTTTCAGGCGTCATTTTTACATAGGTTACCTTCTCCTGTCCTGGCACGTACACTTCTACAACCGGTTCCAACCTGCATACGCCAATACAGCCCGTCTGTGTTACAGTAACATTTTGAAGACTTCTCCTTGCTACTTCTTCCATAAAAGCATTTAATACCGGTCTAGCTCCTGCTGCAATACCACAAGTAGCCATGCCAACAACTACTCTGATGCCATCTTCACGCTCTTTTCTCAAGTTAACCTTATCCAGCGTCCTCTTTCTGATTTCTTCCAATTCAGCTAAACTTTTCATTATGATACACCTCCATATAAACTTGTTATTCCCTCAGTTAAACAGTCCTTCATCCATGAAACCACTTCAGTATTATTAATATCAACTTCTTTAATTACCTGCTTGATTTCACGGGTATCAAATTCAAAGCAATTTTCATTGACTAGATGCTTATATACAAAATCTATAAGCGGATTACATACAACAAGGGTTAACACCGTTTCGACCATATTTCCTAAAGGTGCCCTGTCAATATGGCTGTGCAAAAACCGCGCTTTTACTTTAGTGCCTTTGCCCGGTTCAGAAGAGATTTCAACTCCCCCACCACACAACTCAGCTGCAGACTTTAGTAAAGATATACCTAACCCGACTTTGCGAGTAGATCTTGTAGTTACAAATGGGTCAGATACGGTTTTTAATAATTCCTGTGTCATACCCTTTCCATTATCAGTTATACAAAACTCTAAAATATCTTGTTTTAAATCTTCCTTAACCTCTATTGCTATTAATGTTGCATTAGCAGATATGGAATTTTGTACAATATCCAGTATATGCAACGAAAGTTCTCTCATAGTTTTTTAACCTTTTTATCCATTCATCAATACTTTTCCAATATTCCTTCTATATCATCTACCGATAATCTGCCATATACATCATCATTAATGGTTAACACCGGTGCCAATCCACATGCTCCAATACAGCGGGTAGCATCTAATGAGAACTTACCATCTTCTGTACATTCACCAACATCAATTCCGAGCTTCTCTTTAATCTTATCAATGATTGGTCCGGCACCTTTAACATAACATGCTGTTCCAAGACATACACCGATCTTGTACTTTCCTTTTGGGTTTAAAGAAAACTGCGTATAGAAAGTAACTACACCATAAATTTCTGTCAGGGGAACATTTAATCCTTTTGAGATAATCTTCTGAACTTCCAAAGGCAAGTAACCATATATTTCCTGAGCCTCATGAAGGACAGGAATCAATGCACCTTTTTTATCTTTGTGTTTTTCAATGACTTCGTAGAGTTTTTGCTCTTGTTCTTTTGTGCCAACACACGAACAACACTTTTGCTCACTCATTGTAAACCCTCCTTAATTTAACCATGTACATATTGTTATAAAATTAACATTCTTATTTCATCTTTCATTATACCAAGTTATTGTTAAAAAATCTACATTTTTATATAAAAATTTTTTTACTAAAATATAGATTTTTTATTACGAAGAAAATTTAAAAGACAGTCAATCGTTTTATCTGCCATCTCAATTGATTCATCCGCTTCAGATATATCATACAGGTGATGGGCATCGGAATTGCTAATAATTGTGTATCTTCCAATATCAGGATTCTCTCTTAGGAATTTATCTCTATCAGTGCATTTTGATATTTCCACTGTAGAAAATTCCAGTTCTTCCGGAATAAAACCAAGGTTCGCAATAATACTAAATGATTTACGGTCAATATGAGAAGGGATGGTAACTCCTCCCAATTTTTCAACTTCATTTTTAATTGCATTTATAGATAATGAAGTGGCAGTTACCAGTAATTTATTGTTATATCCTACAAATTCATCATTAGTATCATATAATATCTGGTACCCAAAGATATCAGGTCTATTGTCCAGCTTCGGCAAATGCTGCTGTACTAATTGTTCCATTTGATTTGCAGCTTGGACAGTTGGAAACAAACATACCATATGAACTTCTTCACTCGATTGTACTTCCATTCCGGGTATTACGATGATATCCTTTCCCCGTGCACATTCAATTGCCGCCTGTACATTACCTGTCGCATTATGATCAGTAATGGCAATAAAATCCAATTTTTTTAATATCGCCATGTTTACAATATTATTAGGCGTCATATCGTCATCAGCACAGGGTGACAATGCGGAGTGGATATGAAGGTCTATAAAGTATTTCATATGAAATCCTTAAGTATAGACGCTAATTGAAATGAATTTAACGATGAAGAAAGTACTGGTATGTTTTGTTGGTTTGCTTTTGCAATTGTCTGCGCATCAATTTCTATATCCTCCGGAATAATAATACAGGCTACTTCAGTTAACACTGCTACTGCTATAATGTTAACATTGGTCTGTACCGTTATCCATATGTTACCTTTCTGCGCATGAGTCATAACCCAACTTAAAAGGTCACATATATAACAGCCCTGGACCTCTTTTTCCATATCTTCTCCACCTGCAACAATTTTCAAATTAAATTGATGAACTAATTCTTTTACAGTCATCATTTTTCTCCCCCTATTCATTTAGCGTGAAACAATAAATTTGAAAAATTCATTAGGGTTTGCTGTTTGCCTAGAATTACCTTGATAATAAAATTTTATCACTTTAATGAAGGTTTGTCCATCAAATTAAAAGACAAAAGAGCCGGATTACCCAGCTCTTTCACTTTGTATTGAATCTAATTCTTTTTCACTCTCAATGACACCAATCTCTATTTCAAATTCCTTCACTTCTCCCGGGCAGATAAATAGTAACTCACCGCGTTTGCGGGCTTCGGCCCTGCCTTCGGGATACCATGTGCCGGGTTCGAGGCCTACCACATAATCTCCTTCGCCCATTTGCTTCCATTCTATCAGATAAGGAAGCTGGTACTTGTTAAATTTTACATAAGCACCCATTCCCCCGCTCCCTAAAGCTTTATTAAATAAGCATGCATAGGTTGTACCGTTTGCATCTGCTGTTATGTCATGATAAAATACCTGTTCTCTATAACCATGAGTAGGTTCCTGAAATACATTATAACTTTGTATTCCTTTCTGCGCTTCTGCATCTCTTGCTCTCACAGTTGCCTCAGGTGTTACTAATATTGTTTCAGTACTTACAACAGGATATCCAAAGTTACAGTGGTAAAGCAGCATAAGAGGTTGTTCATTAAACCCGCAATTCTCTACAGTATCTTTAATATGTAATTTGTTCTCACCCAGCTTGGCAGTAATCTCCCTGGTCAACGTGATGTTTTCCCCAAATACCCGGCTTTCCCTTACCTTGCCTCGAATTTTAATAATAAACTCATCATCTATCCACTCATTATACACCGCTACGTCTTCTGCAGGAATATTACTAACACGCCCATGCAGTCCAAGGTTTTGCCCTTCATCATTACACGGAGCCCCCATATACGTCAGTCCACAGGTAGTCAATAAACCTGCAAAAAAATTTCTTAAAAATCCCAGTCCAGGCTCCTCATAATAAGCGGGTGAAACAACACCTGTCTTCGAAATAAATCCTAAAGCCATCCCTTTATATTCAGCCCATGCAATATCCATGCCCCTGTCCGGTAAAACTGTAAAGCTAAATCCTGAACCGGTCTTGACATCAATTGCATGTACACCTTTTGCTTTCCCGGATGCCAATACATATTGTTTGGCACCTGCTACCTGCGAAATATCACCTATTCGTTTCATCAGCTCTTGTTTTGTGAATTGCTTTCCATACAATTTTGCCATTTTGCATCCCCCCTTATTATTTTCCATATTTATCCATAAAATCCAGTATTTCCTCTAAACATTTAATACCATTGGAAGCTCCAACCTTCATTACACAGTGAGTACCAACAGCATTTGCAAACTTCCCGCACTTATATAAATTCCACCCTTTCACAATACCGGTTAGAAAACCTGCAACAAATGAATCTCCCGCTCCGGTGGTATCTACAGGTTTAATATCAGTATAGGTAGGAATAGTGTATTTTTCTCCATCCTTGCTCTTGATGAAGCATCCATTCTTACCAAGTTTAATAACTGCCAGTTTTACACCTTTAGAAAGAAATACATCAGCCATTTCTTCAACATCTTTCTTTCCACTTATCATTTCAGCTTCTTCTATACTTGGGATAAAAAGATCTAAATGCGGTAGACATGGGCCTATTGCACTCATCCACCTTCCGGTAGTATCCCAAGCAGTGTCCAGCACGGTATAAATATCTTTTGCCTGAGCCTTTTTCAAAACCCTGGCTGTAGGCTCTCCGTCAAATTTAGGCAATAACAATGCTCCGGCTATAAATAAAATTTTGGATTTCTCTATTATAGAAAAATCTATATCTTCTTCAACAAACTGGGCATTAGAACCAAGACAATGAATAAAGGACCTCTCCCCTTTGCTGCTGACAATAACGACAGAAGCGGAAGTATTTAATCCATCCTCTATTTTCAGTCCCTCAACATTTATATTAAATTTTTTCAGCTCGCTTGCAATATAATTGCCAAAACCATCATTTCCTACTTTACCAATAACAGCCGTTTTTATTCCTATTTTAGCCAGGTCTATCGCTGTATTGGTGGCACAACCTCCTGTATGAAGTTCCAGCTGATCAACAAGCTGTAATTTCCCTTCTTCCGGCAAAGTATCAACTGTCTTTGCTATAGCATCCGCAACAAGAATTCCTAAGCAGGTTACATCAAACATATTTTTTCCTCCTTATGATAGCTACCATAGGTACATTAATTTATTTGAAGTTTCATGCCTTATTACTACTGCCAAACAATCTTATCTTTTTTACAACTTCTTTTTTTATACCTTCTACTGTTGCATTGATAAGATTAGGGTAATGTACTTTCTTTACAGGAATCATATTGAGTTCTTCCATAACTTTTCTTGTAACTGTTTCAACAATAAATTCTTTTTTATTTTTAGCTGTTGCATAATCATCACTATCGCTCAAATAGCCTAACTCTGTCCTTAGTGTGTTTACAGCAGATAAGGACATATCAGTAAAAATATTAATTTTACTAATACCATTTCTTATACAATTTCTGAAATCATCATCAGATAAGCCAGAACCACCATGTAATACCAATGGCACATTAACCCTTGCCTTTATATCCTTTAACCTCTTTAAATCCAATTTAGGCTTGGTTCTATATTCTCCATGAGCAGTCCCAATAGCAACAGCAAGCGCATCAATACCCGTCCTTGCAACAAAATCAGCAGCTTGTTCTAAATTAGTATAATGGGATTCATAACTATCGTCACCCCCACCTTCCGCTCCACCTACATGACCTAATTCTGCCTCTACCGATGCACCAAAAACTTTTGCTATTTTTACGTACTCTGCAGTCGTTGCAATATTTTCTTCATACGGAAGCGTAGAGCCATCAAACATAACTGAAGTAAAACCTAGGTGCATAGCTTTAACAATCAGTTCAAAAGTCATGCCGTGATCAAAGTGGACAGCTACAGGAACTTTGGCCTCCTTTGCTGCTTTTACCATGATAGGTGCCAGGGTTTCCAGAGACCCGTAAGGAATATGAACTTCTGCAAGGCCTATAATTACCGGAGATTTTTCTTGTTCTGCCGCTCCAATGATTGCTCTTACCATTTCTAAGTTGATGGTGTTGAACAAACCAACAGCATATTTCTTTTCATCCGCATCTTTTAAAATTTCTTTCAACGTTACTAATGCCATATTTAAGTTACCCCTTTACAATAAGTTTTTATAGCAAGTTATAATAGTTGTTAATTTAACGTTAATTTTCTAATATTATGATAACATGTAATGTAATTTTTGTAAAGTTTAATATTATCGTGCAAATTATTTTTTAACAATATGGTGTTTAATTTATGTAATATTGACATTTCTTCTAACAAATGATACAATAAATCTTACATTAAAGGAGCGTGCACTATATGTCTAATCAACGCAGAGAATTCGTATTGTCCTTAATTAAAGAAAAGGGTGAGATTCGCTTAAGCGAGCTGAAAGAATTGTTCCCTACAGTTTCAGAGATGACCCTCAGAAGAGATTTGGATTATCTTGAAGAAGCTGGTTTGGTATGTAGAACACATGGTGGAGCAAAGATACTTGAGACCCCTGAAAAAGATGAATTTGAATTTTCTGAAAGAATTGTTACCAATATTGAATCTAAAACATTAATAGCCCATCATGCTCTAAAACTGTTAGAACCGAACCGCTCTATATACCTGGATGCTGGCAGTACCTTGATGGCATTTGCAAAACTAATACCTGACATAAATCTTTATGCTATTACCAATGCCCCCAACATTGGTCTTGAAATTATGAAAAGAACAAATACCGAGGTAATCTTTTTAGGAGGAAGTTTGAATAAAGCTGCAATCTCAGTTACCGGACCTTTTGCTTTAAACTCCCTGGAAAGTTTAAATATTGATATTGCATTTATTGCAACAGGCGGCTTTTCCTTGGAAAATGGTTTTACCAACCCATATATTAACGAATGTGAATTGAAAAAAAAAGTGATCAAAATTGCTAGAAAAGTTATTGTAATGCTGGATCATTCCAAAATTAATCGAAATCTGCCTTTTACATTTGCAAAGTTAGAAGATATAGATGTACTGGTTACTGATAAGCCTCTGCCCCAAAATATACTTGATGAGGCAAAGCAGAAAGGTATAGAAGTAATATATTAATATAATAGTGGATTGCGGGTGGTGGCACGCCATCATCTAATAAATTCTTATTCTTAATCTCAATCTATATAGAACACAATAATGATTTTGCATTGGAATTGCAATTAGTTCTGGGTTCGGAGCTTGGAGTTCTGAGTTAAAAACTACATCAATGAGAATCTCCGGGCTCCGAACCCAGAACTGAAACTCTACTGCAATTGTTATAGTATGCAAAATACAGAAGTTAATGTAAGATCTTTGGTGCGTTCAATATAAATCTCAATTTCATTCTTCACTTTTTCTAAAAGGCGGAGGCATTTTACCCTCTAATTCCATCATTTCCCTTGCCAACATTCTGACCTGTTCTCTTAGCTTAAAGATACAGTCCGTTTCATTGGCAAAACCTCTGACAATATCTTCCGCAAGTGCACGACAGCTGGGTGCACCACATGAACCACAGTCAAGTCCGGGCAAATCGTGATAGATTTTTTCAAGAGTTTCCATTTTTTTCATTGCCTCTATCATATTGCTGTCCAGATTCATAACCGGTTTATAAGTTATTGGATTAGTCCATGATACATCTATTTCGCTAAAATCATCAAATTTGCTAATCAGGGAATGGCGAGTAGTTAATTTTGCTATTTTCTTTACGCTATTTTTCGCTACAAAACTGTTCTCTACAGTAAGTGGTCCGCCTACGCATCCTCCAGTACATGCTAACAACTCAACAAAATCTATATCGGTTAATTTCTCATCTTCCAGCTCTTCCAATACTTTGATAACATTATGGATCCCATCTACAGCTATGGTTTGTTCGCTTCCCAGTGCTACACTTTCTCCACCGCTATTGGCCCAACATATCCCATTTATCCCGGCACAGGATAATGTCTCAATATTGTCAATCTTATTAATAATAGGCATCAATTTTAAATAGACTTCTTTCATAGAAATCACGCCATCTACAAAAGAATTATCCAATCCTACCGGAACTTTGGAACTGGTAACTTTGGCAGCACACGGGGTGATAAAAAAAACACCGATTTCTTCATGCTGCAAGCCCATCGTTTTTGATATGGCACGTTTTGTTATTCTTGCTGCAACTTCCATAGGAGATTTAACAGGTACGATATTATTTATAAGATTAGGAAATTTTACCCTGATTAATCTTACTACTGCAGGACAAGCAGACGAAATAACCGGTTTCTGAATTTTTTCTGAAGCAATAAGGTGTTTAGTAGCAAGGGTTACAATCTCAGCTGCTTTTGCAACTTCAAATACATCATCAAACCCAAGTCTCTTTAATCCGGTAAGAATAACATTGATATCCCATACATTTTTAAACTGCCCGTATAATGAAGGAGCTGGTATAGCAACTTTGTATTTATAGTTAAAAATAGTTTCAAATGGGTCTGTTATCGCCTTTTTGGCACGATAGGGACATACCCTGATACATTCCCCACAATCAATACACCGTTCTTTGATGATTTTCGCTTTCCCATTTCTTACTCTTATCGCTTCAGTAGGGCATCTCTTTATACAATTAGTGCAGCCTTTGCACCTTTCTTTGTCTAAGGTAACTGAATGAAAATACTGAGACATATCATCACACTTTCTTTTATTTTACTTTAACTATCATCTCAACTTTTGTGCCTTTTCCTACTTCAGAAATAATGTCTAAATAGTCAGTATATTTTTTCATATTTGGCAGGCCCATTCCCGCTCCGAATCCCAACTCTCTTATATTGTCGGGAGCGGTGGAGTAACCTTCCTGCATTGCTAGTTCAATATCAGGAATACCAGGTCCGTCATCCTGAAGAACTACTTTTATTTGTTCAGGGGTAATTTCAACGTCAGCAATTCCACCATTTGCATGAATCACCATATTCATTTCACCTTCATACATAGCAATAGAAACTCTTCGAATGATTTCAGGACTAACCCCTAATTGCTTCAGTATCCTTTTCACATTGCTTGACGCTTCTCCTGCTAACGAAAAATCTTCTCCATCTACCTCATAATGTAAAGAGATTACATTCTTTTCATCTGTCATATCTAATCATCAAGCCTCCTTGCCAGTAAGTCCAGCACTGTATAGAAGCCCGCATGCAATATATAAAGGATGTTTTGTAGTAAGAAGGACCATATCTTTTTCTTTTGCCAGTTTTATTATCTCTTTATCTGGTACTTTTCCTCTTACAAAAGCGATAACCCTTATATCCATCATTTCCGCAGTCCTTACCACCTGAGGATTGACCAAACCGGTAAGCAAAAGTGCCTGATCCTTTACAAAAGCAAGCACATCACTCATTAAATCAGAACCACAGGCTGATACTACTTCAATATCTAGAAATTCCTCTCCCGTTAATACTTCTGCATCTAAAATTTCTTTTATTTTATCCAACCTCATAAAAACAACCCTTCCAAAATATTGGTTATCGATACAAACTTATCTACTTAAAATAAGGTGTTATAAAAACCCTTGTAATGATATATCCTAAAATCATCGAAATAATTGGAATAATGATAAAAAAGCAAATAAATATGTTCATCCTGATTTCTTTTTCTAACTTATATTTCTTCAACCTGTTTAATCTCAAGTAAATTACCCTCGCCTTATCATAATGTATTAAAAACAAGTTATCAATCCTATATTGAAATTATACCATATTTAGAGAAAAAGTAAAAATGAATTCTTTAGAAGCTTTTTGCTTTGTAGCACTTTTTTATAAAAAAAATACTAAAAAAATTACCAGCTTATGGGGTTTAAGGGGCGAAGCCTCTTTAAATTTATCATCCGGGGACATTTCCTCCTTGAAAGGAATACCCCTAACTCTGCGGATGCATATCAAAGGGACGGTTCTTGTGATATATTATAATATATCACAAGAACCGTCCCTTTGATATGGTAGCTCAACTTCATGTTTTCATAGAACTTTTGACACTACCCTTTTTTATTGATTTATATTTTAAATGCATGCACCTGATGTAATGATTGCTGGACTTCAGCTAAGGTACATACCTGGGTCCCGGGTTTTGATGCAGTTATAGTCCCTGCAGTAGTTATCCATTTTGCTATTTCTTCCAGTGGTTTATTATTTAATAATGCATAAGCAAGAGTTGCTACCATAGAATCTCCTGCGCCAACAGTGCTTTCTCGCTTAATAGGAAAAGTTTTTACTCGATAAGTCTCTTTGTCATTTAAAACAATAGCACCTTCACTGCCCATAGAAATTACTACCAAATTAATCCCTTTTTCAATGAGGTGTCGGCCGGCTAAAACAACATCTTTTTCTTCTAACAGTTTACATCCTGCTAAATTTTCAAGTTCATGAATATTAGGTTTTATAGCAAAGGGTAAAGCCTTAATACCTTCCTCAAGCGCTTTGCCGTCAGCGTCCAATATGGTCTTGATACCTTTAGCATTTGCAATTTCAATATAATCTTTATATATCGTTTCAGGTACACCTGGTGGCAAACTACCGCTGAGAACCAAAATGCATGTTTGATCCATTAAATGTAAAAGATTATCGCTAAATCTTTTTAAATCTTCCTGTGTGACTAAAAAACCAGCTTCATTTACTTCTGTTGTAATTTTTGTTTTTTCCTCAACTATTTTTAAGTTTGTACGAGTCTCACCTGGTATTTTTAAAAACGAAGTTTTAATACCTTCTGCTTCTAAATACTCCAGAAGCAGTTGTCCTTGAAAACCGGCAATCAATCCGGCAGCCAAAACATCTACTTCAAATTTCTTTAATACTTTTGCAACATTAATACCTTTTCCGCCTGCATCCATACGTATATCTTTAACACGATTCAACCCCCCAGTTTTTAAAGAACTAACTGTTACGGTTTTATCTAATGCAGGATTGAGGGTAACTGTAACTACAGATGTTTTCATGTCTATTTCCTCCCATCATTTTACAAAATGTACCTCTATCCCCATTTTCTTCATTTCTTTAACAATATTTTGCGAAACACCATCATCTACTATACATTTATCTATTTCATTTAATTCTGCAAATTTTCCAAATGACACTTTCCCTACTTTAGTGTGGTCAGTCAGTAAGATTATCTCTTTTGCCACCTCAATCATTTTTCTTTTAGGAGCATATCAAGGGGACGGTTCTTATATATTACAATATATCATATATCATAAGAACCGTCCCCTTGATATGCCCCTTGTGTGCTGTCTTATATATTTTTTAAGGCATGATAGGAACTTTCTATTGTTTTTTCTATGTCTTCCATTGTGTGTGCATTTGAAATAAAAATAGCTTCATATTGGGAAGGTGCGATATAAATGCCTGACTCCAACATTTTTCTAAAATATTGTGCAAATTTGTGGGTATTGGAAGTAGTGGCACTCTTGTAATCTCTTACAAATTCCCTGGTAAAGAACATACAAAGCATAGAACCAACTCTATTAAAAAACATTGGTATTCCTAACTTCTGTACATTGCTTTTCAGCCCATCTTCCAGCTTGGCAGACTTAGTTTCCAGATCTTCATAGATTCCAGGATTATTTTTTAATATTGTCAGGGTTTCCAGACCTGCAGCCATCGCAATAGGGTTACCTGATAGCGTTCCTGCCTGGTATACCGGGCCTATCGGAGATATTTTTTCCATAATTTCTCTTCTCCCGCCATAAGCACCAACAGGAAGACCTCCGCCAATAATTTTACCGAAGGTAGTTAAATCAGGTGTGATATTATATAATCCCTGTGCACAATGCAGAGATACCCTGAATCCGGTCATAACCTCATCAAAAATAAGCAGTGCACCATACTGCGTCGTAATTTCTCTTAACCCGAATAAAAAATCTTTTTCCGGAACTACCACACCCATATTTCCTGCTACCGGTTCGACGATTACTGCTGCAATATCTTCACCATATTTTTTAAACAGTTCTTTTACTTCTCCAAGATCATTATAGGATGCAGATAAGGTGTGTTTTGCAAAATCAGCCGGAACACCAGGACTATCCGGGATTCCAAAGGTAAGTGCACCCGACCCGGCTTTAATCAGCAAACTATCGGAATGCCCATGGTAGCAGCCTTCAAATTTAATGATTTTATTTCTTCCAGTATAACCTCTGGCAAGTCTGATGGCACTCATCGTAGCTTCTGTCCCGGAATTGACCATTCTAACCATTTCTACAGAAGGGACCAACTCACATATGATTTGGGCCAATTTTACTTCTAATTCTGTGGGGGCTCCAAAACTTGTACCATTTTCAGCAGCATTTTTAATAGCCTCCAGCACTCTCTCATGGGCATGTCCCAGAATCATGGGTCCCCATGATCCAACATAATCTATATATTCATTTCCATCCTCGTCATATATTTTTGAGCCTTTCGCCCTTTTAATGAATGGTGGTATTAACCCTACCGATTTAAATGCCCTTACAGGGCTATTAACCCCTCCGGGAATGTATGTTTTGGCTCCTTCAAACAGTTCGGACGAACGCTTATATTGCATGTATTCCATCCTCCTTCATCCACCGTGCAATATCTTTTGCATAGTAAGAAATAATAATATTTGCACCTGCTCTTTTTATAGACGTAAGCATTTCTACAGCAGCTTTCTTTTCGTCCAGCCATCCCATTTTTACTGCAGCTTTAAGCATCGCATACTCACCACTTACATTATAGGCTGCTACCGGCAGATTACACTTATTTCTCACCTCGTTGATAATATCAAGGTAGGACAGAGCAGGTTTTATCATGACAATATCAGCACCTTCTTCAATGTCTAATTCCACTTCTCTTAACGCTTCCAGCTTATTAGCAGGGTCCATTTGATATGTCTTTCGGTCTCCAAACTGCGGCGCAGAAAAAGCAGCTTCCCTGAAAGGGCCATAAAATGCTGAAGCGTACTTTGCACTATATGCCATGATGGGAATATTGTTAAAATCATTTTCATCCAATTTTTTTCTTATGGCGGCTACCCTTCCATCCATCATGTCAGAAGGAGCAACCATATCCGCCCCGGCCTCCACGTGCGACAATGCAGTAGTCGCAATTAGTTCCAATGTTGAATCATTATGTACATCTCCGTTTCTAATAAGACCGCAGTGACCGTGGCTGGTGTACTCACATAAACATACATCGGTTATTACCATCATCTCTTTACATATTCTCTTTATCTCTCTGATTGCTTTTTGCACAATACCACCTATGGCATATGCTCCGGATCCGGCTTCATCTTTTTCTTTGGGTATTCCAAAAAGTAATACTGCCCGGATACCTAAATTATAAATTTCTTCGATCTCTTTCTTTAGCATATCTATCGAGAGATGATAATTATCAGGTAGAGAAGATATTTCATTTTTTATTCCATTTCCTTCAACTACAAAAATTGGATATATAAAATCATTTAAAGTTAAAACTGTTTCTCTTACCAGATTTCTTATGTTTTCACTTGATCTTAGTCTTCTAGGCCTTTTGATAATGTCCATTATTTCACCCCGCAAACTTTTAAAACACAATTTACAAGTTCGTCTATCGTTGCATTTGAAGCTGTTCCAGCCACCCCAAGTCCAAGAGAATTGGCGGTTTCAGTGGTCACAGGTCCAATAGAGCATACTTTTGTCTGTCCAATGTCAGTACCAACAATTTTTACAAAGTTTTCTACTGCCGACGAACTTGCAAAAGTAATGATGTCTATATCACCCTTCCTCAAATCTTCTAAAACCTCCAGGTCTATCTCATCATTAGGCTGGGTTCTGTAAGCCTCTACTTTATGAACCGTTGCACCTTTTTCTGCAATAATATTATAAATGGTTTCCCTTCCAATATTTGAAGTAGGTATTAAGACCCTATCCTTTTCATGAATGTGCTCCTTAATTACTTTTTCAGCACCATAACTGTTGAATTGTTCAGGTATAATATCGATATTCAGTCCCAATTCCTCAATTTTTTCTTTTGTTTTAGGACCTATCGAAAATATCTTTATTCCAGCCAATTTTCTTATATCTATTTTCAGCTCCTTCATCCTTGTAAAAAAGCCTTCTACACCGTTAACACTGGTAAATACGATCCATGAATACATATGAATGTTATTTAATGCTTCATCTAAAGGTCTATAATCTACCGGCTTGGTGATATTTATAGTAGGAAATTCAACAACATCACCACCAAGCATTTCAATCTTATCTGCCAGTGTACCTGCCTGTGCAGAGGTACGTGTCACAAGAATCCTTTTTCCAAATAAAGGTCTGGATGACAGCCAATCCAATTTTTTTTGCAAAGTCACTACATTACCTATTACTAACACAGAAGGAGAAGTTATATTGTTCTCCCGTACAACCTTTTCAATATCCTCCAGCGCTGCTGTCACTGTCCTTTGTCTTGATGTAGTACCCCAGTGGATGACTGCTGCAGGTGTATCAGGCCTTTTACCATTCTCTATTAATTTTTGGCTTATCATTCCTATATTTTTCATTCCCATTAGGAAGACCAACGTACCTTCCAGTTTTGCCAGGGTAGGGTAATCAACATCTTCTTTTCCTTCTTCTTCATGTCCGGTTATTACATGTACCGAGGTACTAAATTCCCTATGGGTAACAGGTATACCGGCATATGCGGGACAAGAATAAAAAGATGAGATTCCTGGAACAATTTCAAATTCCAGTCCGTGCTGTCTTATATATTCTGCTTCCTCTCCTCCCCGGCCAAAAATAAAAGGGTCTCCCCCCTTTAACCTAACTACATTTTTACCCTCTTGTGCTTTTTGTATTAATACATCATTGATTTCATCCTGGGTTAAAGTATGGTGGTCCGGCTCTTTTCCCACATAAACCAGTTCGCAGCTTTTTGACCGGTATTTCAAAATCTTTTTGTTTACCAATCTATCATATACCAAAACATCAGCTTTTTGTATTAGTTCCAAAGCCCGTAAAGTTATTAATTTATAATCTCCCGGACCGGCACCTACAAGATATACTTTTCCTTTTTCCACTTTTACACCTCCAAATGGCAATTAGTATAAAGCTGTATTATCTTTTCGGCCAAAGCTATTCCCAGTTCCTGAGGATGATTAGCACTGCCTTCCGCATATTCTCTTATCATCTTACCCTGGTAGAACATGCCGTACATTTTTAATTTTTCCCCTTCCATCCATGCATACGCCCCAATGGGGACATGGCAGCCTCCATTTAATCTGGTTAAAAAGGCTCTTTCCGCCTGTATACAAGTAAATGCTTGCGGGTTATGAAGACACTTCAATATTTCCTGGGAAATATTGTCATTCTTTCTTATTTCGATGCCCAGGATTCCCTGTCCGACAGCGGGAACAAATTCTGTTGGGGCAAAATATTGCGTAATGTTAGCTTCCAGCCCCGCACGCTTTAAACCGGCAGCAGCAAGAACAATAGCATCAAATTCAGTCTTCACTTTGTTAAGTCGTGTTAATATATTTCCTCTTAGCGGTACAATATTTAAATCCGGTCTCAGTCGCAGTATTTGGACCTGCCTTCTGAGACTGCTTGTTCCTACCACAGCACCGGCAGGCAAACTGTATAAATCCCTTCCTTCCCTGGATACCAGCACATCCCGCGGGTCCTCACGCTGTGAAACAGCACCTATCTCCAGTTCATCCGGTATTTCCGTGGGAACATCCTTCATGCTATGTACTGCCATATCAATTGAGCCTTGCAAAAGTTCCTGCTCAATTTCTTTTACAAAGAGACCTTTACCGCCGATTTTGTTAAGCGTAACATCTAATATCCTGTCACCCTTTGTTTTTATTACTTTTATTTGATATTTCATTTCAGGAAAATTTTCTTTGAGTTTTGTAATGACCCATTCGGTCTGTTTGAGAGCTAACTCGCTTCCCCTGGAACCTATAACTAATTTATTCTTCATGACAATACTCCTCATATATACGGTTTATACGCTCTTTAAACGCTTCACAACCTTTACTCATTGCAATTTGAATGATATCATCTTCTACAACCCTGTCAAACAATTTTTTTCTGGTTTCTTCATCATTAATCCCCATTAAAGCTTTTTGCCTTAATTGTTCTAAAGCGTCTATAATAAAGGGATATTCTGTACTGTATTGACTCTTTAACTGCTCCTTAATCTTTTGGGATAATTTAGGAAATTTCCCCCCGGTAGATATGGCAATAGTTAAATCACCTTGATTGAAAACAGCAGGTGAAATAAATGAAGAGTCGTATGGGCTATCAGCACAATTGACTAAAATATTTAATTTTTTTGCATCCCCGGTTATCTTATTATTTACTTCAGTATCATTAGTAGCAGCAAATACAATAAATGCGTCTATAATGTCATCCTCTGAATATTTTTTTATTTTCAGGTTAATGCTACCCTTTTCTGATAATTTTTTTATCTCTTCAATCGCTTCAGGGCTAATCACCTCAACAACAGCTCCATAGCCGCACAGTGTTACTATTTTTCTATAGGCAACTCTCCCTCCTCCCACTACAACGCATTTTTTTTTCGTAATATCTATAAACACAGGATAGAAATTCATATATCCCACCTCTATTTTTCAAAAGATTTTTTAATGAACTCATCCCATGACATATTCTGTTCCTGTTCCCTGGCACTCTCTATAATAGGATTTATGACAGCATCAATAGAGTTTTTCAAAATTTTATATATGATCTTCTTTTCTCTTTCATCTTTAATATTCAGTTTTCTTATAGCATAATGGTATTGCCTTTCCAACACGCCTTTGCCATATACATGGATGGCTCTAATGGATTCAAGCCTATCATAAGCATTTATCCACTCTAAAAATTCACAGCAATATTTCTGCAAGATATTTTGCGCTTCTTTTGAATGTTCAAATCTTTTCTGTAAATTTTGTTGCACTACTTTATCAAGATCATCTATTGTAAAAAGGTGAACACCTTGTAAATTTCCTATTTCTTTTTCGATGTCCCTTGGCACGGCAAGGTCCAATATACATAATTCTTTCCCGCTATTTCTAGCCATGCAAAATTTATCATAGGTAAGTGTATAGTGGGGACTGCTGGTGGACGAAATCACTACATCTATATCATCTAAATAGTGATATCTTTCATCATATGAAATAATTTTTGTCCCTTTAATTTCTTTTTGAAATTCTACTGCATGATGATGTGTCCTATTCGTCATAATAATATCATGCACACCTGCAGATATAAGTTTTTTAACTGCCAGCCTGCCCATCTTCCCAGTGCCAATAACCAAAACTTTTTTATGCTGAATTTTCCCGCCAAAGTACTCTTCAATAAACTTTACTCCTACTGAACTGATAGAAAGAGAATTTTGGGAAATACCTGTAATATTTTTTACCTCTTTCGCAGCAGAAACCGCAGTAAAAAATAATCGGTTTAATATGGGACCGGTACTTTTACGATGCATGGCAGTTCTATGAGCCGCCTTAATCTGTCCTAATATCTGATCTTCACCTATTACTAATGATTTAAGCCCTGATGCAACATTTAAAAGATGCAGTACTGCCCGTTCCCCGCTTTCCAAATACCCATATTTATTCAGGTGAACTCTGTCAATCCCATGGAAATTGACGAAAAAGTCAAAAAGAATTTTTGGTAATAGGCTTGCTTCTTCTGTACAGCAGTAGATCTCACTGCGGTTACAAGTAGATAAAATAATAAATTCTTTTATGACATCCTGTCCCGCCAAATACTCACAGGCGCGCTGGAACTTTTCTGAAGTATAAGAAGCCTTTTCCCGAATTTCTATAGGCGTTGAATGATCAATCCCCATCACTACTACATTCATTTCGTCTCACTTTTCCTTTTATATCTTTTTCTGCTTTTATTTATACCTAGAAATTATAACACTTATTCTATTTGTTAACAATGCACATTTATTTGATTTATGGAAAATTATAACGAAAGTAAAATAATAAAAGGATATGTGCAATTACATACCCTTTTATTTAATGATATTTGTTAATCAAATAATTCAAGAAGCCTTGCAGACATTAGCTGCTGCGTCTGAGGCGGAAGCTGCGTCTGGAGTATAGATATCAGCACCAATGCTCTTACAGAAATTATCAGTTACAGGTGCTCCACCTACCATAATTGTAACGCTATCTCTAATTCCTGCTTCCTTAGCTGCTTCTACAACATTTTTCATTTCATTCATGGTTGTTGTCAGCAAGGCTGAACAAGCAATAATTTGAGCACCCTGTTCTTTAGCAGCAGCAATAAATTTTTCGGCAGGAACATCTATTCCTAAATCTATAACCTCTAATCCCTTACCTTCCATCATCATTCTAACGAGATTCTTGCCGATATCATGGAGGTCACCTTTAACAGTACCTAATACAACTTTTCCTACAGCTTTAACACCGCTGGATACCAATAAAGGCTTTAATAACTCTGTACCTGCATTCATAGCTCTAGCTGCAATAAGAACTTCCGGAACATAAACCTCATTATTTTTAAACTTTTCACCAATGATGCTCATACCAGATAAAAGCCCTTCTTCGAGAATAGTTTTAGCATCTATTCCCTCGTCAATTGCCTTTTGAACCAGTTCCTTAACATTTTTTGCTCTTCCTTGCTGTAAGTATTGAGAAATCTCATTTAAAATACTCACGCATATTCCCCCTTGTCATTTTTATCTAATTAGCCTATACGGCTATAATCAACTATTATTCTGCAGGCTTTTTATATTTTGTCCCCTGGACTCTCTGAACTTTCCTGGGCTGACTCCAACTATTTTCTTAAATACTTTTGAAAAATAACTTTGGTCTTCATACCCTACCAGATTTGATATATCCACCAGGGAAACAGAATCATCCATTAACAATTTCTTACTCATTTCTATTCTTACGTTATTCAAGTATACATTAAAGTTACATTTCATCTCGTCTTTAAATATTTTGCTAAAATATGAAACGCTTAAATAAACGTGGGAAGCGACTTCTTCTAAAGTGATCTTTTTCATATAGTTTCTTTTTACATAATCTATTGCCTTGTAAATTACATCCACATGCTTTACATCAGTAAGATTAAATACGCAATCCGTAAACCGTATCATAATTTTGGACAGCCAAAAAGTTAATTCTTCCACCGTCTTAAAGGCATGTATCTGATTTAGATATTTATAGTTCAGACCGAATATCTGTTCTACATCAGCACCACCTTCCAAGGCAGCCCTGGATAGTAGAACAACCAGCTCAAGGACCCTGGCTTTTATAATTTCAAAATTCCCTCCGGTAGAAAAAAATATGTGACCAAATATTTCATTCAGTATTTTTTGTGAGCCCGTTTTATCTCCAAGTGATATAAGGGATAATAATTCTTTTTCCTTTTCAAGCGGATAACTTCGTAACCCACTCTCACTCCCGCCCATTGTTTTAATATAATGTATATACTCTGATATATCTGACTGCTGTTCAAGGTATTCCCTTTCTTCAAGGTACTGGGATGGCTGAACATCAGAAATATGAGTGGCAAATATAAAAAGCGTCTCGGCCAAACTGTTTACTTTATCAGGTTGTATAATCGGGACCTCATCAACATACTGCCTTAACTGCTCTACATATTCCTCTTCAATGTTATTCTTTCTGATGATATCATCCATTAAAAATTCTTCAGGATCTACCATCAAAGCAGGACCACCTAAAATTGCACCTTTCATCATGCCATCGCTTGTAATAGGGGAAGCCCAATGGACAAGGCCCATCGGACAGAAGAATACATATTTTCCACCAAACCTCTCAGCCTGGTAACTCCCATATAAATGGACATTTTTACAGGACTGCTGCCGGTTTAGAACTCCCTGTACCTTCCTACAAAACTTACAAAAGCTTTGGTCATTGTTCGTATCATATAGTAAATTTCCATAGGTATCAATTATAAAACATTCAACACCAACTGAATGACTATAGATACGAGCGCAGCTTTTTGCCCTGTCCAGATCAAATCCAACATCATCTCGTTCTTTATTTACCCCCATTTTATCACTCTTTCCAGTATATACAGTATATATATACATATATATTATCAAAATCAATTCTTTATGTAAATGGACGATATTGAATTACACTCTTATAGTACTACTTTAGCAGCATAAGGTATTGAAAAATATTTATCTTTTTTGTACTTTTTCACTTTCATATACAAGTCGTGTTTTATCCCATATTATAATTAACCAACTTTAAGATTAAACATTTAGTTTTAAAGTTGGTTAATTTCATCGATAACTACATTAATTTATTTATAATTTTGATATTGGTTATCGATATATTTCATAAAAAAGTACAACATTTCAAAATTGATTTATATAACTTGTATCTGAAATAGAGTAATATTTAATAAAGAATTTATAAGTTATGAAGGAGGAACATGTTATGAATTCAAAGCAGTTAGTTTTAGATGCACTTTATAATAAAGGGGTTGAGCGCGCTCCCTGGGTGCCTTTTGTCGGCTGCCACGCCGCGTCTTTAATTGGTGTAAGCGCAGAAGATTTTTTTAAAAGCAGTGACAATATTGTAAAGGGAGTATTAAAAGCCTATGAACTTTACCGTCCGGATGGACTGCCGGCTTTATTTGATTTGCAGGTTGAAGCAGAAGCAATGGGATGCGAATTAAAATATGCTGAAACCAATCCCCCATCTGTTACAACTCACCCCCTGGAACAGGGTAAGAAGTTAGAAGATTTAAAAATTCCTGGTGAACAGGATGGAAGATTTCCAGTTGTACTGGATGCAACACGAAGGATTTGTAAAGAATTAGGCGATAAAATCGCCATATATGGACTTATAACCGGACCTTTCACATTAGCCCTCCACTTAATGGGTACCGATATATTCTATGAAATGATTGATGAACCTGAAAACGTCCATAAATTAATGCAATTCTGTAAAAAGGTGTGTATTAATACATCCAGGATGTATCTGGATGCCGGTGTAGATATTATAGCTGTTGTCGACCCAATGACTTCTCAGATTTCGCCGGATAATTTTGCAGAGTTTGTATCTCCCTACGCTACTGCTATATTTGATTATGTTAAATCTAGGGATAAAGGCTGCTCATTCTTTGTATGCGGTAATGCTAAGAATAATATTGAAGAAATGTGTAAATGCAAACCCCATAATGTATCCATTGATGAAAATATTCCTTTGGAATATGTAAAAGAAGTCTGCCAAAAATACGGCGTTTCTTTTGGGGGTAACATCAAACTTACTGTTACCATGCTTTTCGGTACCCCAGTAGATAATATTAATGATGCCAAAAATTGTATGGCAATCGGTGGTACTAAAGGTTATATTCTTTCTCCAGGATGTGATATGCCTTTTGCAACTCCGGTAGAAAATGTAAAAGCAATAACCAGCCTTGTTCATGGAGAAGTTGCAGAATTCCTTGAATATACCAATGTCCTGGAAGGTATAGAAGTAAAGCTTCCCGACTACGCTAAGGAAAAACAGGTTATTATTGATGTTATCACCCTGGATTCTGAATCCTGTGCCCCCTGCCAGTATATGATGGAAGCTGTGAGGGCTGCTGCTGCAGGTTTTGGAGATAAAGTAAGGTATATAGAACACAAGGTAAAACAAAAAGAAGCAGTTGTTTGTATGTTACAGCTTGGTGTTCAAAATATTCCAACCATCTGTATTGATGGTGTAATTAAATATGTAAGTATTATTCCTGATGTTGAGCAATTGAAAAAGAGCATACAAGAAGCTGTGGATGCCAAGAATCTATAGTTCAAACTCTAATGGTTTATTAGGAGGGTACAAGCATGGTACATCAAAAAGTAAATGTAAAAGTGGTTTCCCTTAAAGAACCATGTACTGCTTGTATAATCATAGACGGGCTGATTAAAGAAATCCTTGCAAAGATACAAAAAGAATATAATAACGTAGAAGTTGAAATCATTGAGCTGGAACACCCAAAACAAGCTCATTTAGTCAAAGGGCTGGAAGTTGAAAAATTTCCAGCCATCCTTATAAATGACGAACAGGTTACTGCAGGTTCACTCCCTTCAAAGCAGCAGTTAATTTCAATGATTCAAACCGGAGGTGCATAATAGGTGATAAAAACAAACCTTGTCGTAATTGGCGGTTTTTTAGGAGCCGGTAAAACTACTTCTATACTAAACATGGCAAAGTACCTTTTAAGCATAGAGAAAAAAATCGGTATTGTGACCAATGACCAAGGCAGCCAGCTGGTTGACACAAATTTTTTGGCCAAGGAGGGGCTGCCTGTCCTTGAAGTTACCGGCGGCTGCTTTTGCTGTAATTTTGACGAATTTACCCAAAAAGTTAACCAGCTTGCTGAAAACGAAATGCCGGATATCATACTTGCAGAACCCGTAGGCAGCTGTACTGACCTTATTGCTACTATTTTTAAACCCTTACAATTGAGCTATACCCGGCAGTTCACCCTTAGCCCCCTATCCATTGTTGTGGACCCCAAAAGGGTAAAAAAATTGATGATAGAAAAAAACTCATCCCTCTTTTCCAATGAGATTAACTACTTATTTCGTAAGCAGTTGGAAGAAGCTGACCTTATCATCCTTAACAAAATTGATACGCTTTCTCAAGATGAGATAAGTTCTATATGCGCTTTCCTAAAACAGGAATTTAAAGGTGTAGATGTTTTGACTGTTTCAGCCAAAGAAAATGTAGATATCGATAAATGGGCAGCGATGGTCATCAAAAGACAGTCATCAATGAAAAACACTTTAGATATAGATTATGAGACCTATGCTGCGGCAGAAGAATATCTAGGATGGCTAAACAGTTCCGTTTTGTTAAATACCCATCAATTTATTGATATGAATGCTTTTATCAAAAACCTGATGGAAAATCTAAGAGAAAAGCTGAAACAACAGAATATTGAAATTGCTCATTTGAAAATTTACGGTATTGCTGAAGATGACTGGGCAAAGGCAAGTTTAACAAGTATTTTTGATAACGTTGATTTTAACAGAACAATGAAAAAAAGTATAAACCAGGCTAATTTAATCATTAATGCCCGCATCAATATAGAACCGGAAAAGCTTAAACCTCTTGTCGAGGATACTCTAAGGGAACTTTGCACTGAAATAAATGTTGTTATCAGTGACATAAAAACCGAGTGTTTCAAACCAGGCAGACCCCAACCTAAATATAGGATGAAATAACGGCATTGTATTATGGTGAGAATATGATATAATAAAAGCACAATCTAAAGTAATTGTGTAAAATACATTTTCGGGAGGAATGTCATGGGACTCTTGGATTTTTTAAACAGTGAACTTAAAATTAATACTTCTATTAATGATTCAATAAAGAATTTCACTATTATTTACCCTAAAAAAAAGGGAAGTATTGTCCCAATTGGTGTAAACATACTCCAAAATATACTTAAATATGACAGCATTATTGTTCATATAGATACTTCGTTATGCTTTAATACCCAGTTAGAAGTTAAAAACAGTATAGATCAATTCAGAAATACATTAAGTGCCTTGGCAATTGACTTTGAATATAGGACTTTTAAAGCCAGTAATGCCGGTCCAAATATTCTAGGCATCCCGCTTCAATCTGAAAAAAGGCAGGAAGTGCACCAAATAATTACCTTCGGCCTTAAGCAGCATTTTGATGATAAAGACTTTTTAACACCTTTACTTCAAATAGGCTGCCAAATATATGTACCTTATGAACAGCAGTTTGATCCAAAACTTATTCAACGGGTATTTAATGGTCATTTTCAAGAAGAGCATGATAAGGTTTCTACTTTTAAATATGTTCTATTCATAAATGATTTTATCGGACAAACAGTAATTAAGACAAAATCCCTTGAATTAAAGGACATTGAAGAAATCTGTGCATATAAGTAAAAGCTGTAGTTACTTAATACTACAGCTTTTTATCTATACATTCTAACTTTTCAACATGTATATTTTTACCGGTTTCAACAATACGGCCAACGTAACTTCAATATGAACCTTGGGATGGTACCAGATGTAATTTACTTATTTCTTATTCATGTGCTTTTTGAGTACTTCGACCAAGCCCTCATTAATCTTACAGTTCTGAATGTCGAAGGACTGCATTATCTTATCAATTTGTTCTTCTGACATATCTTTAAATAAATTTGCATATACAGGTTGCAATAACGCTGCAGCATACCCCGTCAGTGCAGCTTGACTAAGGCATATAGTATTAGTTGTATGGTTTATGTTCGGGTCCCCTAATGTCTCCTCTATTAGAGTCGCAAGGTCAGAAACCATCTTTTTAGCTGGTGGAGTGGCATATCTATATGTAAAGTTTTCAGCGCCAAGTATCTTCTTTTTTTCCTGAATTGGAGCGATAAGTTTCATGTATTCAGATTCAGGGTCAAGCATTACCCAGCCCATTACTCCAACATCTTTATAAGTCCATGTAGTCCAGTGAGCACTAAATTCTTCAAAAACATCAATCTGATCATCCATCGCACGCAACCGATACGGAATTTCCTCAACAGGTCCGTTATATTGAGATCCGAATTCTCCTATCCATAAAGGCACATTATACTTTTCTGCATATCTAGTACCTTCATGATGTTTGTATTCTTCTACCTGTTTATTTCTATCCCAATACCCATTCTCATGGTACCTGTCAATTCTATGAGTCTTGAATTCACCTGGATAAGCGCCGGGGCCAAAGCCGGCTACATTGTAGTTATGACTGCTGTACACCAGATTTTTTGCAAACGGAGCCTCTAATCCATTAAAATTATGAGAATAGTTATCTCCTTCTATAAAAATAATGTGATCAGGATCGATTGTTCGTATAGCACCTACAACACGGCGATATATGCGATTCATACAGTCCCAGTCAGGAGTATAATTCTCATAAAAAGTATAAGGATAATCACCATCCGGAACATTTACACAAGGTTCATTCATAATATTATACCCTGCAACGACTGCTCTGTCTTTGTAACGGCGGGCAAATTCTTCCCAAAGTGCCACGAAACGATCTTGAAAGTGAACATTACTCCAGAAGAGACTAATACCTCTACTATTGTCACTATGCCAATGAGCGTTATGCCACCCCTGAACTGCATGCATATCAAGAATTGCATAAATGCCATGTTTTTCACACCAATTAAGCACTTTATTCAGACGTTCAAATCCTTTTTCTTTATATACAAAAGGTTTTTGATCATCTTCAAAATGACGATAATTTAACGGGAGTCGAACTACATTTGCACCGCAGTCTTTTAAAAACTTAATGTCATTTTCATTAAAGAAATAATCCAACATGCGGTCAAAAAGAAACTCTCCTTTTTCTTTTCCAAGTACTTTAGCAACAGCTTGACGTATACCTGTTTCCGTACCAGGATATCCATTAATAAAATTCTCCATGTTCATCCAGCCGCCTACACATGTACCCCTTAATTGGACAGGCTTTCCATTTGAATCAATAATTTTGTTTCCCTTTACTTGAAGCAAATCCATCTTATGACACCCCTTTTAGAATAAAAGTACGCTCTCGAAAAATCCAAGAACTTTAAAATTGTATATTTCAAGGTGTAGCATTTTTGCTTCACCCCTACTTTTTACATCTACCTTACCATTAAAATTTCCAGTAATTAATCTACAAATTTTACTATAATTTAATTATATTAGCAAAAACATTTGTATTAATCTGACTATGACCCTAAGAATGTTTACACCTATATCTCGTAATTCCCAAGCTTTCAAGGATAAATTTAAAACCAAGACTTCTATAGAGCACTGTAGCAAAAAAATGTTTATTGATTACTCTATTGAAGACGCCTGCTCTCGAAGTTCCATGATGTGGTTTGCTATGTTTTAATCAATTGGTGTTAGTACTACTTTTAGCCCTTTTTTAGATTCAATTAATTCAAAGCCTTCCTGCCATTTGTCCAAAGGAAGTTCATGGGTAATGAGTTGGTTAAGGTCCACAGCTTTTTTATTCATGAGCACCAGGCACTGTTCCCATATATCCCAGTTGTGACTGAAAGTAAAATTTACTGTTACAGCCTTTGAGATTAATGGGTCTAATGAGAAATCAACCGGCTTTGGTCCCCAGCCTATTTTATTGATTTGGCCGCAGGGTCTTACCACGTCCATGGATAGTTTAAGAGTAGGAGAAAAGCCAGCCGTATCTACAACGATATCGGCACCATATCCATCCCTCATCCCCATAATAATCGGGACAGGATTTTCTTTAGAACTACTGATTGTTAGAGTGGCGCCAAGTTCTTTTGCTTTTTCCAGTCTTCCTTCGTCTCCGTCAGTTCCTATTACAATGATATCCGAAGCACCTATTAAGCTTGCAACCTTTGTACAGAGTAAACCGATAGGACCGGGACCAATAATCACTACCAAATCTCCCGGCTTCATATTTGAGTGCTTTACTAACGAACTGTATGCCACGCATAGTGGCTCCGTAAGGCAAGCTTCTTTAAGGCTTACATTCTCAGGTACCTTGTGGAGTATCCTGCTTGGTACTCTAACATATTTTGCAAAGGCACCATCTGTTTGAAATCCGTATCCTTTTCGTTCCCGACATACATGGTAATTGTTTGTACGGCACAGGATACATTTGCCACAATAGTCTGCATGGGTTTCTGCCGTTACCCTATCACCAATCTGATAACCTTTTACGTTTTCACCTATCTTTTCTATAGTTCCCGAAAATTCATGTCCCAGAATTAACGGGACATTAACCTTATAAGTTACCTTATTATGATGCATATGTGGGTCGCTGCCACATATCCCGATATATGCTACTTTTACCAGTACATCATCCGGCCCTATTTCAGGAATAGGTACCTCTCTTAATTCTGTTGCCCCGTCAACGTTATCATACTTTACTACTGCTTTCATTATACTTAAACCTCCTTTAAAAATTACATTACTTGTTAACCTGCTCATATTCTGTAAGTTATAAAATATAAGTTGTATTATAAGTAATACTATACTTTTTCTATGATAATTTTGTGATAGTTCTTACCAGATATTTCTCTTATAATTGCATCTTTTAGTTGTTTAAACACTTGACTCTAATACTGCTCTTTTTACAGGTCTCATTGTCTCATTTTCATTCATTTCAAGTTCTTTTTGCTCATAATGGTGCTGAATCAATTCGAATCAATTTTCAAATCATTTAACAATATAAAATCTACATAAGAATTTATAAACAATAAAAAACCCTTCGACTAACTGTTATAGGTTAATCTTCTAAATATATCTATAAATCCAGGAATAAACGTAGGGATAATATTTGGATTTATGTCATCTGTTACTCTATATTTAATCTTATCTTGTGCAATCGCCTTCATAATAAAAGCCTCTTTATCCCATTCAGTAAACAATCTTTCATAGGCTTGATAATCAATAAATACTGTGTAGGCAGGCATTTGAAAATGATCTCTTAAAAGCTGCGTAATAGTATCTATATTAGTCATAGTAACGGTTTCTAGATTATACTGATGAAGAACATCCAATGTGGTAACTAATTCAGCTTTTCCCTTATTAAGTCCCCATATAACCTCAAAGAATAATGCATTATCTTTAAATATGCCTATAAAAACAACACTTTTATCAGGTAATTGATTTTCTACGAAATACACCATATCATCATAGAAATCTTTTTTGGGTTCGCGGTTCTTGGAATAAATATTTAACCCTTTATAGTTTTTTAATAATTTTCTTACAAAATTTCTATATTCATCACCATCCAAATCAGGATAAGCTGATTTTTGTGCTTGAATATTGAAATTCTCAAGACTTTGTTTATCGTAGATATGTATCTCTTGCAAATCCTTATATTGCTCAAATAGTTCTTGTACCAGTTGAGCTTCATTGGATATTGGACTTTTAATATTTTTTATAATTCCCCTGACTGTATCATATGCATTTAGAATAGTTCCATTTTCATGAAGAATATAAAGAGTAGTCCGTGGGTACTTTCCTAAATCTAAGACCTCTCCTAAATTTCTCCATCTATATGGTTCAAAGTCTACCATTTGAATATCTTTATAAATCATCTCTGCACCTCCCATACCATCACCTTATATGGGGCTATTGATATACTTACTGCGCCCTTACCAAAAACATCAGAAGCATTTAAGACCGCTTTTAACACTTTATCCCCATTAAACAAAAGAGTCACATCATAGAAATTATTATTAGTAGGATTAGCCATGAACAGTAGTTTCCTACCATTCCCTTCATACACTACCAATTCTACTTCTTTTTGTGAAACATCAAATTCTTTGTTCAATCCAATTTTATTTAAATATTTTTCAGATTCAGCTGGATGTTCTATCAAGGTAACGCTTCCTTTTAATTCTTCTCTATTAAAGTTAATAAAATCCAATAAGACTGTGCAAGAATCCATATTGGTATCTATGTAAGGAACTCCAGGGCCAATAATCAAGTGACCGCCATCTTCAACATATTGAATCAATTTTTCTTGTTCATCTCTATCCATAAAATCATATGTAGAAGCAAATATTACTTCATATTTTTTCATCTTTTGAAGAGGCAAATGTGTATCCGAATAGTCATAATCAAAGCCCATCTCATCAAGGGCTTTGCTCACTTCATCCACCCATTCATCCCGTTTCCAATGGTCTACATCTGTATTAATATATTTGAAACTTAAATCCACGCTTGGTTTGGATAACTTATAAGGGATATTCATAAGGACAAAATCCAACATAGAATAGAGCGAATGAAAACGTGATTTATCATAATTCCTTAAAACCAGCACCTTCCTGGACTTATCCATTTCATTAAACCGATATTCTTTCAAAAATTCATTGAACTTTTTATAAAAATTAAAGTATCCTTCTCTTACTCGATTATCCCTAGTAATAGGCGACCCTTGCCATCGTTCTCTTTCAACGATCATATAGTAATTAATCGCTTTAATGCCGTGCATAAAAGTATAAAGTGTAGTAAACTCCTCATCCTCAGGGGTAAATGTCTTTCCAAAATCATACCATGCCCCAGAACCAAACTCAGGTATAAAAGGCAATATGCTGGAACCAGACAGATATTTTGCAGTAATCTTTAGAGGATTATAATCTTCTTTATTTCTATAGATATCGATTCCAGCAATATCAATTTCATCCATGGCCTCTGTATTAATCATATCAACAGGCGTATAATATTGGAATGCAATATTGTGGAACACTGGTACATTGATTTCTCTATCTTTCCACATCCTTGCTATTCTCTTTAAGGAGTACATAATTTGATATTCTTTGTACCTGATCCAATCAAAGTAATAAGGCAGTTCTTCTTTTGTCTTTCCATTAAAAGATCTAGGTGGCTCAATCTCGCTAAAAGATTTATACTTACTTCTATAGCATTTATTTAGACTTTCAATATCAATATATTTATCTTTTAAGAAATCTCTATATAATTGAATAGAATCCTTATTATAGTCAACAGCGTACGCTTTATCTTTGAAAAAATAGCACGTTTCATTGTCGGATTGTATTGCAATAATCCCTCCTTTAGGATATTGATGCTTTAATAAAATAGGCATCAAAGCATCAAAATATTCTCCTGTTTCAGCATAAAACTTTTGACTCGCATAGCTGGGAATAGGAAACTGCTTGTGAAAAGCTGCATAGATACAAGGCGTATTATAATTAGTAAGCGCTTGTATCTCTTTATCATATAATATTCTTTCCGGATAACCAAAATATGTAATTTCAGCGTTAATATGCGGACCAGGCCTGACTAAAATCTTCAAACCTTTCTCTTCACAAAGAGATAAAAAAGCATCTAAATCCTTATTTTTATCTATCTCACCAAAATCATATTTTTCTTTTTCAATCTCGTGAACAGCCCATGGAATATAGGTTTCAATAATTTCAAAACCCATTTTGATAACATTATCCAGTATACCGTTCCAAAGTTTTCTTTCAAGCCTCCAATAATGAATTGTACCACTATAGAGAGGCAATAATTTCCCATCCAAATGCAAGCCTTTATTACTAACTCCTATCATTTCTGCTCTCCCCTTATAAAAGCTTAACTATATCCAGTTCATACAAATCCTCTTAGCAATCATTTAGCCTTTTACTGCTCCAGACACCAATCCGTTAATAACTTTCTCTTGTGCAAAGAAATAGAATAGAAGTACAGGAAGTGTTCCAACAGTAATGGCTGTGATAACAGCAGGAATATTCACTGTTTCCAAACCATAAAACTCTCTTATACCTAAAGGCAATGTCTTTTTTTCCGTACTGTTTATCAGTACCAACGCATAGATAAACTCATTCCAGGTATGCAAAAAGTTATAAATTGCGACAGTAGCAATGGCAGGTGTGGAAAGGGGAAACATAATTTTCCTATAAATCATAAAATGCGAACAACCGTCGATTGTAGCCGCCTCTTCAAGTTCCTTAGGTACTTCTTTAAAAAATCCTGTCATGATAAAAACTGCAATAGGTAAACTAAAACTGGTATAAGGACCTATAAGGCCAGACAAAGAATCAAATAATCCTACTTTATTAACCAATACATACACAGGAATCAATGTAGTGTGAACCGGAATCATCATCCCTGCCACAAAAATTATAAATAAATATTTGTTTAGCTTAAATTCCAATTTAGCGAACGCATAGCTTGCCAGAGATGCTATAAAAATAACAATGGTTACAGAAATGGAAGCAACTATCAAGCTGTTTAAAAAGTATCTTAAGAAATCGGGCGATAATACTCTTGCATAATTTTCAAGGAATAATTGCTGTGGAAACGCCCATATATTCATTAAATACTCCATTTGCGATTTAAATGAGGTCTGTAGAACAAAAACAAAGGGATAACCGGTAGTAATTAGAAATATAACTGCTACAAAGTACAAGCCTATTTTTTTGAATATATTGTTCATCTACTACACCTCCATTTCAGATTTGCTTTGACGAGTAAAATATTGAACGGTTGCTGTAATGGTTAATGCTACAATAAACATAAAGGCTGCAATAGAACTTCCATATCCCATATCAAATTCAATAAAACCTTTCTTATACATGTAGGTTGCCATTAATTCAGTCGCACCATTCGGCCCGCCACCAGTCATTACGTAGATCAAATCAAAATATTTCAAAGAACCAACTAAGGACAGAATTGCTGCAGTTTTGATTGTTTCCAACATCAATGGAAGTGTTATGCTCCAAAAAGCTCTTAACCCTGTAGCACCATCTATATTTGCCGATTCATATAACTCTGTAGGTATATTTGTTAACCCTGCCTTCATAAGTATCATATAAAATGGTGTATACTGCCAACATATCGTGATCAGTACTGAAATCATGGCTGTCCTCTCTAGGCCTAGCCATCCTTGTTTTAGATTACCTAATCCTACCGCATCCAAGAATGCATTTAGCATACCGAAATTAGGGTCATAAATTAGTGTCCACAGTATGCCGGTAGCAACCGTCGATAATAACATAGGCATGAAGTAAACTGTTCTAAAAAACTTAACTCCTTTAATCTTGGCATTAATCATTAATGCCATGATTAAGCCCATCGGAAGTTGAACAGCAATAGAAACAACTACCAGTATTAGGTTGTTCTTTAGTGCATACCACAGCATCGAATCTCCCAAAAGACGTACAAAATTTCCAAAACCAATAGATTGGACGTTCGAACCTATCCCTGTCCATTTTAAAGTACTATAATAAAAAGTCATGATAACACCATAAACATTAAATGTGCTATATACAGCAAGTGCAGGTAATAAGAATAATAAAACCATCATTCCGTATTTAATTTGTGACTTCCTTTTCTCCTTTAACCTAGCCTGCTGTGCAGGTTGGTTTTCTATTATCAACTTTTCCATAATCTATGTTACCCCCTGCTCCTTTCAGAAGTTAACTGTATTCAGTTATATAAAGAATATTTAGATATACTGAAAGGCAGCCCCTTTCAGTATATCTATTAACTTTATTATTTCCCGAATACTTGTTTCGCCTTTTCTTCCATTTTCTTAGCAGCTTCTTCAGGAGTTATCGTTTTGCCGAATAGAGCTTGGGTTGTGTCCTTATGAAGTTCACCCAATTCAGGTGGCAAGAATTGGTCATAATACAACTGAACATGCTTCGCTTTACTTAAGATTGCGGCCAATTCTTTTTGCATCGGGTCTTTAATCTCAATACCGTGTACTGGAGAAAGTCTAGCTGCATTGTCCGTCATCATTTGACCATAAGTTTTATCACTAAGATACTTTAAAAGTGTTACAGCAGCATCTCTATGTTTGGTCTTACTGGATACTGAATACGCATTTACTCCGCCTACGATATCCGTTGGATCCCCTTTTCCGCCTTCAACCGCTGGGAATGGGAAGAATCCTAAATTATTATTAAAGAAATCCGGAGCTTCCGATTTAGCGAAAGATAAAAATCCTGAAGTTTGTATGATCATGGCCGCCTTACCAGTATAGATTAACATTCTGGATCCGCCGGTATCATAGTTAATACCGTTCATGCCTTCTGGATACGCTCCCATATCTACTAATTCCTGAATCTTTTTACCTGCTTCTATGAAAGAAGGATCTTCAAAGGTAAAACCAGGTTTTCTCTGATAAGCGTTTTGGAACACATCATAACCGCCTATACGCATTGATAAATAGATGAAAGTTAAAGCACCTGGCCATCTACTCTTATTTCCAATAGCGATTGGAATGATATTGTTGTCCTTCAATGTCTTTATTGCTTTTTTGAACTCTTCATATGTTTTTGGCACTTCGATATTATATTTCTTAAATAATTCTTTATTGTAATATACCAAAACGGAACTCATTTCAGCAGGTACGCCATAGTTCTTACCATTGAATTTTGCCATATCCAGATAAGCTTGGTAGAAAGTATCTCTCCATCCACCTTTATCTAAATCTGCGGTGATATCTTCAACCATACCTTCCTTAACAAAAGCTTCCAACCATCCACCACCCCAGGAATGGAATACATCCGGCGGGTTACCGCTGCCCATAGCAACCTTTAACTTGGTTTTATATGGGTCATTTTCGCTGGCAACATTTTCTACTTCTACATCTGGATTGTCCTTCATAAACCTTGCAACTGCATCATTTACAACCTCTCCGGTTGATTTAGCCACCTGGATGTGCCACAATGAGATCTTTTTCTTCTCGGCTGCAGGCTTGTTGTCTTCAGTAGCTTTCTTTTCCTCTGCTTTAGATTGTTCTTTTGATTGGTCTGCTGGTTTATTAGATGTGCCACAAGCCGATAAAGATATTACCATCACAACTGCCAGCAGAATTGACACAAACTTTTTCATTTAAAAACCTCCTTTAAGTCTAAAATATTTTTATTGACCAAAGCTCTTTAGGATTAATCCCTGAAAGCCTTAATCCAAAGTTAAATAAATTTTTATTTAAGACTCCTACAAGAATCTCTTTTAATTAACTCTACATCAAAAAATATATGCTGTACCTCTTCACTCACTCCATCTATTTTATCTATGATAATTTGTGCAGCACATTCTCCTATTTTTATCATTGGTTGATGCATAGTGGTTAAAGGAGGCATTAAACCAGCAAACTCAAATTCTCCGGCCAACCCATCAAAACCTATAATGGACATATCTTCAGGAATTCTTACATTAGCTTCTTTAGCAGCCTGCATACCGCCATAGGCCATAAGATCATTACCAAAAAATATCGCAGTTGGCTTTCTACCCCACGATAGAATCTGTTTCATACGCCAATATCCATCATTATAGCGGAAATTCCCCCTGAGTATATTTTGATTGTTTAACGGAATTCCATGGTCCAACAGAGCCTTTTCAAAACCTTGAGATCTTTCGACCGCAATTCGGCTTTCTAAAGGCCCTGTTATATGAACGATATCCCTATGGCCAAGATTGATTAAATACTTAGTAGCAGTATAAGCCCCTTTAAAATTATCTATATTTACAAAATTAACCCTTTTATCTTGTAACATATCCTGTATCACTACAAAAGGAATATTTCTATCTGTCAGAAATTCAATATCTTCTTGTTCTAACTCATTTGTGGTCGCTATTATAATACCATCTACCCTTCCTTCGGTAAGGAGCCTTATGTTCTCTTTAAATTTTGGTTTATATGCCCAATCATCCAAAGCAGTTTTACAGTTTACAAATATTGCATTATATCGCGTCTTTAAAATATTGGTCTCAATACCTCTTATGATGCGCCCCCAGAAAGCATCTGCTACATTATTTACCAATACACCAATAATATCAGTTTTTCTACGCACCAAAGTCCTGGCTGCTGCATTGGGAACATAATTTAATTCCTCTATCACTTTTAATACTTTTTGCTTTGTTGTTTCACTAACCTCTGGACTGTTATTTAATACTCTTGAGACAGTTGCTCTAGAAACATTTGCAACTTTTGCTATATCATTTATATTGACGGCAGCCATTTGCTCATCTCCTCCGGAATCATTTCCATTACAACAAATAAGTAACAGCTAAATTCATACTAACTGCCACACCGGGCACACCCGGCACAAATAATGATGAAACGTATTGCCAATCATGCCAATAATATAAGATAATATAAATAGACACCCAGTGATATTAAATGGTACTAAATCACTTGGCATTTATTAATCAACAAATTGCAGAGCTGGATAAAAAGATTGAAGAAAAATGCAAACCTTAACATGTCAATGCGCCCATGCAACTTCGCATACCAAGAATACGTATTTAGCATCCAAATTCCATAGCATTAAAGCATGACGAGGTTGGCAAAAATGCAGCAAAAAGCATGAAAAAACGTCTTGAATCCCTCGGTTACACTGTCATTGAAAAAAACGCTATTTAGCTATCAAGGTTCACATAATAATAAATATTATTGTTAACTTATAACCGTAATTCTTACGGTTTAATAAGATGTGGCCTTTTTTTGTCTGAAAACCGGTAGTTTCAGGCAAGACTACGTTTCATATTATGTTTTATTGAAAACTAAAGATATACCATATGCATACTTTAAAATATTTTTAGTGAAGTTTAGAAAGCCACTTTAAAAAGTATATCTAACAAATTTAGAAAAATAGCTACTTTAAAAGTTTATAAGGGAAATTTAAAAAAATATTGCTTAGAAGATAGTTTGTACTACTAGTTAGAAGTTGTATTTTATTATACCAATAAGAACACTATATAAGTCACTATAACCAAAAAATATAACTAATTACAGATAAACAAAATAACAATTAAATAGGTTATATCGTTTAAGTCGGGAGCGTTTTCGTATATATAATATACCATTTTTTAGGTAAAGTCAATAGAATTTATAAATTTTGTACAAAATTTCACAAATTCTATTGATATAACCTCCAGTTATTGAGGAAATTGTCCTCAGTTTATTGAAATATTACAGCTTATTGTGAATAAACTATCGAAACCGATTCCAATAAGTTTTTGATAACTTTTATGACATCTCATTATTCTTTGAAAATAGGCTACTTATTTCCTGGCTTTAAAAGATATTTTTATATCACGGGTTATTAAGGCATGTAAAGTCCGTAAAAACAGGGCTGTCCCAAAAGTGAACAGAACCCCTTAAAGTAGATAAAGATAAAAACGTTTGTATTAATCTACTTTAGAGAGGTCAGTTCATGAATTCTACAGCTTTTTATTTAGTACAATGTAACTTTTATATTTTCCTATTAATTATTTTTTCAGTGCTATCTTATGATATACTTTTTTACCCTTTCGAACCATTAACTGATTTTCTTTAAAGTCTTGAGTTCCTATCACCAGATCAACGGTTTCAACTCTGCTGTCGTTTATATATAGGCCGCCTTGAGTGATCAAACGCCGCCCTTCTCCTTTTGAAGGGATTAGATTAGTCTTAACCAGCAGGTCTAAAACATTCATACCTTCTCCTAATTCGTCTGTAGTTATTTCAGTAGTCGGCATATCTACGGCATTTCCGCCTTTTCCAAAAAGAGATTCTGCCGCCTGCTGAGCCTTAATTGCTTCTTCTTCTCCGTGAACCAGCTTGGTAACCTCATAAGCCAATATTTTTTTTGCTTTATTAATTTCCTGGTCTTTTAACTGAGCCAGCTTTTCTATTTCTTCCAGCGGCAAGAACGTAATCAGTTTCAAACATTTTATTACATCGTCATCATGTACGTTTCTCCAGTATTGATAAAATTCGTAAGGAGATGTCTTTTCAGCATCCAGCCATAGGGCTCCCTTTTCAGTCTTGCCCATCTTTTTACCTTCACTTGTAGTTAATAGGGTAAATGTCATTCCATAGGCTTCCTTGCCTTCTACTCTTCTAATGAGGTCAATTCCTCCAAGGATATTTGACCACTGGTCGTCTCCTCCTAATTGGAATGTACAATTATATTTTTGGAATAACTTAAGAAAATCGTAGCTTTGCATGAGCATGTAGTTAAACTCTATAAAAGAAAGACCTCTCTCCAACCTTGATTTAAAGCACTCGGCTGTAAGCATCCTGTTTACCGAAAAATGCACACCGATTTCCCTTAAAAATTGAACATAGTTCAGCTCCAGCAGCCATTCGGCATTGTCTATCATTAAGGCCTTTCCTTCACCGAAATCAATGAATTTGGACAATTGTTTCTTAAAATTATTGGCATTATGCTGAATTTCTTCACGGGTCATCATTCTTCTCATATCGGTCTTACCGGTAGGATCTCCTACCATGGCAGTTCCCCCGCCTATGATGGCAATAGGCCGGTGTCCAGCCCTCTGCATATGTGCCATCACCATCATCTGCAGAAAATGTCCTACATGCAAGCTGTCTGCAGTAGGGTCAAACCCGATATAAAATGTTACCTTTTCTTTCTCAAGTATTTCCCTAACTTGTTCTTCATGAGTAACCTGGGCCAACAGCCCTCTTTCTTTTAATGTATCAAATACGCTGCTCATACGAATACCTCCTGTTTATATTTACTAAATTAAAAACAAAAAACTTTCTCACCCAGCATAAGGACGAGAAAGCTCGTGGTACCACCTTAATTCATACACCTGCGCCCTAGCGCCAGGTATACCTCATTCATAATTTACCGCTGTAACGGCCGGCAACCGTCTACACCTACTACTTATTCTTCAGTGCGCAACTCCGGAGGGTAATTCATATGACCATGTACTGAAGCCCTTGCACCACCCGGACTTCTCTCTGCATTGTAACCATGGACTACTACTAAAACTCCTTCATCGTCTTTTGTGTATTCTATCATAATTTTACTTGTGTACGCAAGAGTATCCTCAGCTTTTTTTAATGGCAACTGCTTCCATTCAAACCGGAGCCTGTACTGCAACAGCCGCCTCCCCCTAAAATTCCTTTTCTTGGGCTTTCATCATTGAAGGCTTTAATATCTTTGTCACTAAAATAATCCAGCGCACCGGCACACCCTTTTGCAGCACAATAGTATCTGGTAAATACCTGTTAGCAGTTACAATGGTTTTTACTATCTGCACGCCATTCTCAATTGTTGCAACACTACCAGACTTTGGAGCCGCAAAAGCATTCATAGAAATTATTTCCAAAAAAAACTCCCGGATATCCGGGAGTAAAGTAATACCGTTGAATAAGATAAATTAGAATTCCATTCTTTTTACAATCACACTTTCGATTTTCTTTAATTCATTTTCCAGGCTATTAATTTCTTCGTCAACATCTTCAATGAATTCTAGTATAACTAAACCTTTCTTGCTGCAAGCATTAAGGTCTTTACCAGCTTCATGAAGTCCCAATCTCGTTTTAATAATACATCCATTCTCAGAAAGCAGCTTTTGTACTGCTAAAGCAGCAGTACCTCTAGATCCAATCTCAATACCCATTATTACTTTTGCCATGATTTTTCCTCCTCTACTCATATGTTGTTATGACTTAGCATAGTATTCATATACCACAAAATTTCTGTCATAATCATTTTTTTATTAAAAAACAGATGTATCCATTTAAAATTTCTATATTTTTAGTTTTTTATATTCTTCCGCATATTTGAGTATTCTTTGTAGTGTTTTTTCCCAGCAAACCTGTACCTTATCAAATTTCATATTCGGTATATAGTAGGTTTCCATAACGTCATGTGTTTTCTTCGCTTTCTTAATGGTAGCAATTGTTTTATCAAGCAGCATATCAAACATTTCTGCATCATATGCCAGCTCAGCACTGTATTTTTCCAGAACAGCTTTATCTAAATAACTATCCAGATCAATACAAGAATCTGTGTTTATAGTAGAAACATGATATTTATTTGAAGTAGTAAAAGCCAAACCCAACTGTGAAATGACTACATGTTCAACTCTATTTTCAGGCTCCATAGGACAGTAATATGCTTCTACATTTAATCCTCTTTGTACTGCTGCATCAATCACTTTTGAAAGTAGTATTTCTGTTCCTGTTCCAGGTGCTCCTTTTACTATATATACATTGCTATTTACATTAATGACTGTTTCGAGATAATTACATAAGCCGTTAGGAGTAATTGCACTGCCAAATAATTTTCTTATATTGCCTACCTTATTATTAACCGAGATTCCACCAAATTCTTGTTGAATAATTTTCTCTGCTTCCAAGTTAACTCCTGCAGGATTCACCGCTTCTTTATGAATTGTAACAATATCATCATAAATACATTTAGCCGCTGCAAGGTATTTATATGCTCTTGCAAATAATTTGCCTACCATAGCATTGCTCTCCAATATCTGCTGTTTATTTTTCCTTAAACCGTCTTCATTCCAGAAGTCCCCCAAGTGTAGAATTTCATCAACCGCTCCAGGATTTTTAGGGTCCACTACATGAGGTGCCGTACCATCAAGTAACGCTACCTTAATATCTTTGATAACTACTCCATCAAGTGAACTGTTATCAGAAGAACAATGCATAAACTCTACATCATATCCCCTGTCTACCATTTGCATCCCTATACTTTTCATGAATGTCGACTTACCTACTCCTGGGCCGCCTTTGACGCAGATAATCCTTGTTGCTTCTTCCTGACCTAATATGTACTGGTAATAAGAATAAAAGCCTTTGGATGTATTTCCACCCGGAAATACGTGTTTGATAGCGCCTTTGCTAGACATAATAAATCAACCCCCTTGTTGATAATTATTGTGTTGTAATTTCTATAAATGATAATTGAAATGAGTAAATATTATTGATGATTTTGATTATCATTTATCATCCTTCTATATTAATATTGCTTAAAGCCGCTTTTGGTGCTTGTACCTATAGAATTTTTACAATTTCATTTCTTAAAAGATTGAATATTTAAAAATTTTAAAACCGAAAATTAATAATTGCTGAATTTTTAGATATATATCTCTGGATGAAAATTTTGATATTGACTTTAACATATTGGAATAACAATATATAATAATATTTATAGATGTCAAAAAATTTTTTAATGTTAAGGAGGTTACAGAATGGACAATTTTAATGTTGAGCAACTCATAGAAAACCTGAAAAAAAAGAACTTTAAAGCCAACTATTTTTCTAATGCTCATGAAGCCAAGACTGCTGTACTAAATGAAATTACACCTGGAGAAACTGTTGGTATAGGCGGCTCTATGACCATATACGATATGGAAATCCATAAGGAACTTCAGGCAAAAGGGCACCAGGTATTTTGGCACTGGCTGGTTGAACCTGCTGAAAGGAATGCCGTAAGAGAAAAGGCTTCCACCGCCGATGTATATCTATCCAGCAGCAATGCAATAACGATGAATGGAGAACTTGTTAATATTGACGGCATCGGCAACAGGGTGAGTGCCATGTTTTTCGGGCCTGGAAAAGTTATCATTGTTTGCGGTATCAATAAAATTGTAAAAGATTTTGAATCAGCGATCGACAGGATAAAAACTGTTGCCTGTCCTGCAAATGCAAAAAGGTTAAAACTAAATACACCCTGTGCTAAGACAGACAAGTGTTACGATTGTAATGTCAGTGAAAGAATGTGTAATATCACTGTAAAGCTTGATCGTCCACCTGCCGGTAAAGATATTCATATCTTTTTAGTAGGAGAATCTTTAGGGTACTAAGTATTATTAAAAAAACAATTGCGCTTTTGTTTTTTGATATACTTTTAGACAAGCATAAAAAGCTGCCCCTTATTAATTTGGGACAGCTTTTTTATGCTATTCTTTCTTTACAGGATTTTGTTCAAAATTTTTCAGTGCCTCAAGCATTTTTTCTACTTTCTTTTTCTTTATATAAAACTCACTTTTGCCATTTTTGAAAACGGCGTAATTTCTATCGTCCATGCTGACATATTCCATTTTAACATCTTCAATTCCACCGTTATGGTAGAAAGTATAACTTACTGCCGGAGTACCTTCAACCTTCTGGACATTAACGCCGTCAACAGTAAGTCCGATGACCTCCTGGTAGAACTTCTTAAAGAGGTCTTCACTTGCTTCTTTGCCGTTTACCTTGTATTCCGTCTTGTCACCTTTTCTTATGATTTCAAAGGTTGATTGCCTGCCTTCATGATTAATGACGAATTTATCTACCTTATCAATATTCACAATGTATGCAAATTTCTCTGCCAGCATAAAAGCAGTCACGTCTTTAAATTCCAGTTTTTTTGCATCTACCGTATATACCGGATCACTACCTTCAACCTTTAGATATATGGCGTCATCTTTACTATCCCCTAATAGCAGCTTAACGCTATTATTATTTTTATCAGTTACCTGGATGACATAACTTGGTGAAGATAGTCCGTATTTCCCAAGATCATCCGGTTTGTCTTCAACAAAATCCTTCACAGTAATTTCAGGTAATTTTGATAAAACCATCTCATTGATATTTTGATTGTCTCCATCTTTTTTATACGGCTCAATTACATCCCAGGTAGATAATGCACCGGTTTGGTCATTAGTAGTTTCAGTTTTTGCCTTTACTACAATCCGTTCACGGTTTTTACCTTCAATTGTAAAAGACGTTATCTCTTCCGGTTTTAAAGCAACTAGAGTCCTATCTCTAAAATTCTCCAGACTGCTTGAAAGCGTTTCACCTTTAGAGGAATAAATGGTATATACCGCTTCTTTATCCTTATCTTTAAAATAGTATGCTGTTTTAGAAGGTGTCTGGTCCCCTACATAAAAAGTTTTGATTTTGCCATCGGTCAGTTTAACGTTAACTATGCTCTTAGGAGTCTCCAATCCATATTGCTTGAGGTCTTTCGCCTTTTCTTCCACAACCTGCTCGGCTTTTATATTTGAAACATCATAAACCAGGCTGTCAATTTTTGACTGGACCAATTTCACATTGCCCGATGTTTTTTCCTTCCATGTGTCTCCATCTTTGTAGAAAACAAGATTGCTTCCCTGGGTGACAATATTGATTTCACTTATCTTGTCCTTTTCCGTTTCAAAAATTGTAACGGTATCATCCTTCTTTTCCTCATTCTTTTTATTAGTACTAATGAAGTAATATACACCACCTAAAACTGCAAGGACAAGCACCAGGACGATGGCATTTCTATAAAGTTTCATAGATGCCTCCTCCTCATCCAAACAACGCCTCCCAGGATAAATACAGCAAAAGGAATCACAAGTATTACTAAAGCTGCATTAAGGAGAACTTGAACTTGTGAAATAGCCATTCTTTCCGACTCCAAACTCTTGGGCCTGATGGTTATATTTTCTTCCTTATCCTGTGCCCAGTTTACGCTGTTCATGAAAAAGTCAACATTGGCAATTCCGGGTATGGAAAGCATCTGGCTATCTAAAAACGCAGCGTTGCCCATTACAAGAATTTTGGTATCTTTCAGTTTCTTATTATCTCCATAATTTGCCCTTTCTATTGCTACTGCAATATCCAATGGTCCGGCAGTATCTTCCGGTTGTTTTTGCGCTGTTTTTGATTCAAGGTTAACCTTACCCCAGGATTGGCCGGAGGATTTCAGCAAAGGTGTCACTTTTATTCCATTCTGTTCGGTAAACAACACCTCCAGGCTTCTTGCAACCGGAACCAGCATCATAAGCTCGTTGCTTTTTAGCCTTCCTGTAATGTCATGACTTTGCATATCCGGTATGAGATAGGTAGGATTCTGTGAATAATTCTTTTTATTACTTTCAATAACCAGGTCTTTGCGGAGCGCTATCCCCCACTCCTTCATATAAGCTTCCAGTTTAGGCAGTTCATCTTTGGCAACATCGAACAAGAACGCCGCTCTGCCGCCTTTATCAAAATATTTATCCAGTTTCTCGATTTCAGATGCATCAAAATCCCTCTTAGGTGATGATATAATAATCAATTCTGCATCTTCAGGTATTTCTTCTGTAAAGAGGTTAACATTTCCTGATTTAAAGTTCTCCCTCTCCAGGATTTCTTTTGCCCCCGGAAGATCTGTTTCACCATGTCCCTGTGTAAAGTATACCGCAGGCACCTTTTCACTGGTTACAAACATAATTGCGGATGTAAATCTTTGTTCTGCCGCAATTGAATCAACACTTTGCATCTGGTAATTATAATTAAACAGGTCATACGGGTTGACAACTTTAAACTTTTCACCGCTTTCAAAGATGATTGAACCTTGTGGAACGCCATTTCCTTCTTTGTCATATTTCTTTACGAAAGCAGGGTTTTTAACCGGGTCTATAACCTCTACCTTTATCTTGTCGGACTTTCTTGCATAACGGTCCAGTATTTCCTTTACCATGGGTTGTTCATTTCCCTGGGGAAAAAGTGCATATACGTTAACCGGTTGTTTTAAATTCTTTAATACATCTAAGGTCTGCTCCTGAAAAGTAAATATTTTATTTTTTGTCAGGTCTGCTTTTAGCGGAAAACTTCCGACAATAAGGTTAATGACAATCAGTATGGCTATAAAAGCTGCTGTTATGATTGCTGCATTTGTTCCGTATTTTACTTTTTTCCCACTGAAAATATTGCCTAAAGTTTGTGCAAACTTTTTCATTTTCTATCCCCCCTTAGCTCCAACGTCTCTTTTCAAGTACTCTAATGGTTAAAAATATAAAAGCTGCCGAAAAACTAATGTAATAAACGATAGGACTTAAGCTTAGTATTCCTATTGTAAAATCTTGAAACCGTTTAAGTATAGAAAACCATTCCAGCATTTTCGCTATAAACGGATTTTGCATAAATGGTACAATCCAATCAATAAGCCATAATAAAAGCAGTGTGCCAAAACTTGCAACAGCAGCAGTGATTTGATTTTCAGTTAGTGAAGATACAAACAATCCTACAGCGATAAAAGCTGCTCCCATCAAAAAAAAGCCCAGGTAGCCTGCCAGGATCTCCCCGATTGAAGGCTTGCTAAAAACAAATAAAATAATTGGATAAATACCTGTAATTAATAGTGATATAAGAAATACGGATACCGCTGCCAGGTATTTTCCTATTACAATCCCTGTAAGGCTTACCGGAGAAGTTAACAAAAGTTGGTCGGTCTTAGCCTTTTTTTCTTCCGAAATTAATCTCATGGTAAGAATGGGTACAAGGAATAAAAATACAATACTTAGATTTCCAAATACCATTTTCATGTCGGCAACCATTGAAAATAGGTTGGATGCTGCAAAAAAATATCCTGATAATAGTAAAAAGAATCCTATAAAGATATAACCTATTGGAGAAAAAAAGTATGCCTTTAACTCTCTCTTTAATATTGCAACCATGGATTATTCCTCCTTTTCTGAAGTTGTAAGCTGTAAGAATATGTCTTCCAGGCTTAGATCCAGCGACTTTAACATAAGGATTGGATACTGGTTTTTACTTAATGCATAAAATAATGGCTTTCTGACATCTACATTAGGTTCTGCTTCTATGATATAATCAATTGTATTTGGCTCCTTCTGTCCCTGGACATCTACATACTTTACTCCATCTAATTCTTTTATGCATTTAAGCACTTTTGACTCATCACCTGCAATTCGGACTACCAGTTTACTTTCATTTGTTAAAATTCTTGAAAGGTTGTCCGGTGTGTCAATTGCAGCAATCTTTCCTTTGTTAATAATGATTACTCTTTCACAAATAGCGCTTACTTCTGGCAATATATGTGAACTTAAGATGATAGTGTGCTCTTTTCCCAGGTCTTTAATTACATTTCGTATTTCAATAATCTGTTTTGGGTCAAGTCCAACAGTAGGTTCATCCAGGATAAGCACTTCCGGACTTCCTAATAGCGCCTGGGCCAGTCCTACTCTTTGTTTGTATCCTTTAGAAAGATTTTTAATCAACCGATTTTGTACATCTCCGATTTTTACCAGTCCCATTACATCATCAATATGGGATTTTCGATTTTGTTTAACCTTTTTAATTTCATATACAAAACCGAGGTATTCCCTTACAGTCATATCCATGTAAAGAGGTGGCTGCTCAGGAAGATAGCCAATTCTCTTTTTCGCTTCAGCCGGTTGTTCTAATATATCGTACCCTCCAACTTTTACTGTTCCCTGGGTAGATGGCATATATCCGGTAATAATGTTCATAGTCGTTGATTTGCCGGCACCATTTGGACCAAGGAATCCAAGAATTTCACCTTTTTCTACAGTAAAACTGATATTGTCTACTGCCACGTTATGCCCGTATGTCTTGGTCAAATTCTTTATCTCTATCATAATTTCCCTCCTGTTTTTTATTTTTCTTTCATTGGCTCCTTATATAATAACATAACATTTTAAATAAAATGTAAATAAATTATGAATTTTTCTTCCTGCCAAACCGGACTTTTTTAGTGGTTTCAGTTTTACTTCCCACTGTCCACTATTTTTATATTAGCTAATTAAAATATTATTTAATTTCACAATTTCTTCAGTTATTTTATTTTTATCATTAATCCCTTTGAATATATCGCAGTCGACTGCTTTACCGGCTACTACACCTACCATACGGTTTGTTTTGCCTTCAATTAATAATTCAACAGCCCTTACAGCCATTTGACTTGCAATGAGCCGGTCAAAGGCCGTAGGAGCCCCTCCTCTTTGCAAATGGCCTAAAACACATGTTCTCGAGTCAATGTTAAGAATAGAATCTACCTGCTTTTTTAATTCATTTACACTGGTTGCACCTTCGGCAACAATTACTACACTATACACCTTGCCGTTTTCAAACTTTGTCTGAAGATGGGAGCACATCTTATTTATATCATAAGGTACTTCCGGAACAAGACAATAATCAGCCCCGCCTGCTATTGCGGAAGTGATAGCAATATAACCACAGCCTCTTCCCATAACCTCAACAAGGAACACTCTTGGAGTGTCTACAATTAATGACCTGGCAGTATCATGAATTTTGGATATGGTATCGGTGACAATATTAACTGCAGTGTCAGCGCCGATTGAATACTCTGTCCCTGCGATATCATTATCAATAGTTCCTGGAATACCAATTACAGGCAACCCGTATTTTGACACATCACAAGCTCCCCTAAACGAACCGTCTCCCCCAATAACAATTAATCCTTCAATACCATTCTTTTCAGCTTGCTCTTTGGCCATACGCAAACCTTCTTCTGTTTTAAAAAGCTTACTACGGGCACTTTTTAATATGGTACCGCTTAATTCAATAATATCATCTACATAATTTGCAGTAAGTACCTGCATCTTGCCTTCCATTAACCCTTTATAGCCCTCATAGATCCCTATGGTTTCTATGTTGTTAACTTTTGCCGCCTTCACAATCGCTCTAATACAAGCGTTCATTCCGGGAGAATCTCCTCCGCTTGTAAGAACACCTATCCTCTTCATATTATCCCCCTTATCTCATCTGTATAATTTAATGTTCTAAGCTGTTTTAGTTTAAACTCTGGGCTGCTCGACACAAAATGAGTACCATCATATATTTCTATATCTTGCCGTCGGCTTATACCGGCATACGCGCCGGGATAAGCCTAAAATCGCCATCCATGGCGATTTTCCGGCTGCAACATTCCACATATGATGGTACACAGCTGTATCGGTCCTATTATGCGACATGGGTTTTACTCCCCACTCTCCACTATCCACTCCTCACTATTCTCATATCAAATATCCAATTTTATGTGAAGCTCTTTTAGTTGTTTTGGTTCTACTTCCGAAGGAGCATTGGTCATTAATTCCGATGCATTCTGTACTTTTGGAAAAGCGATTACATCTCTTATACTGTCTTTTCCGGCAATAAGCATGACCAATCTGTCCAACCCGTAAGCCATTCCACCATGTGGAGGCGTACCATATTTGAAGGCTTCCATTAAGAAGCCAAATCTCTCCCATGCTGCTTCTTTACTGAATCCAAGGGTTTCAAACATTTTCTGCTGTAGTTCGGTACTGTGTATTCTTATGCTTCCACCACCGATTTCCACACCGTTTAAAACAATATCGTAGGCTTTTGCCCTAACCTTGGACGGGTCACTGTCTAACAATGCAATATCCTCATCCATGGGGGAAGTAAAAGGATGGTGTTTTGCAACATATCTCTTTTCTTCTTCATCATACTCTAAAAGCGGGAATTCAGTAACCCATAAAAATTTATAATCATCTTTTTTCACCATATCTAGCCTTCTTGCAAGTTCCAATCTTAAATGGCCTAGCGCATCATAGACAATTTCATTTTTATCAGCTACCATCATGATGATATCTCCAGGCTCAGCTTCCATTCTACTTAAAATCGCCTTAATCTCGTTATCAGTAAAGAATTTTGTAATAGGTGACTTAAGCTCATTTTTAGTTACTACAATCCAGGCCATTCCCTTTGCTTTATATATCTTTACGAAGTCTACAAGACTGTCCAAATCTCTTCTGCTAAACTTATCTACACAATTTTTAGCATTAATTGCTCTTACGCTGCCGCCTTTAGCTACAGTATCAGCAAATACTTTAAACTCGCTGTTAGCAACAATATCTGACAGGTTCTTCAGTTCAAACCCGAAACGTATATCCGGCTTATCCGAGCCAAACCTATCCATTGCTTCCTGGTAGGGAAGACGTAAGAAAGGAGTAGTTAATTCAATGCCAAGGGTCTCTTTGAAAATTTTGGCGATTAACTTCTCATTTATGCTTAATACGTCCTCAACATTTACAAAAGACATTTCAATGTCTATCTGGGTGAATTCAGGCTGCCTGTCGGCCCTTAAATCTTCATCTCTGAAACACCTTACAATCTGAAAATACCTATCCATCCCCGATAACATCAACAATTGTTTGTATAGCTGTGGCGATTGCGGTAGAGCAAAAAATTTGCCCGGATGCACACGGCTGGGTACCAGGTAATCCCTTGCACCTTCCGGAGTACTCTTGGTAAGCATAGGTGTTTCTATTTCCAGAAAACCATTCTCATCAAAATAATCCCTGACAATTTTAGTTACCTTGTGCCTTAGAATAATATTTTTCTGCATGTCCGGCCTTCTAAGGTCAAGATATCTATATTTAAGCCTAACCTGTTCATTAACATCAGAATCTTCCTCAATATAGAAAGGAGGTGTCTCTGCTTTGCTTAAGATTCTCAGTTCGGTAATCTTTACTTCTATTTCACCGGTCTTTAACTTTGGATTTACAGCTTCCGCATCTCTTTTTACTACATTACCTACTACCGCAAGGACATATTCATTTCTTATAGCCTCTGCCTTTTCAAATACTTCCTTGCTTATTCCAACATCAAATACAATTTGAATAATGCCCGACCTGTCTCTTAAGTCAACAAAAATAACTCCACCTAAGTCTCTTCTTCTCTGAGCCCAACCCATCAGGACTACTTCTTGTCCAACATTTTCTAATCCTAAATCAGCGCACATATGAGTACGCTTTAAACCCTGTATTGTTTCTGCCATTTTTGTTACCTCCAAACTTTTATCTTATATTTTTTTTAATATATTACCTAGATATTCCAGGTCCACCTCAATCGTTTCTCCAGTCTTCATATTCTTTAAAACAGCTTTATTATTATTGATTTCATCCTCACCTAATACCATCGTATACTGTGCTCCAAGTTTATCAGCATATTTCATCTGTGCTTTTAAACTTTTTCCCATATGATCTTTCTCAGCACTGATATCCTGCTGCCTTAATTCATAAACCAGTGATTGGGCTTTTATTTCAGCCTTTTCCCCTATATTTGCAATGAATAGTTTTACAGGGTCCGGCCGGGGAATTTCTATTCCCTGGCCTTCCAATGTTAACATTAGCCGCTCTATACCCATTCCGAAACCTATACCCGGTGTTGGCGAGCCACCCAGCTCTTCTATTAGTCCATCGTACCTTCCACCACCGCAAACGGTACCTTGTGCTCCTATATCTTTTGAAACAAATTCAAATACAGTACGGGTATAATAATCCAGTCCTCTTACAATATAAGGATCCACATTATACTTAATATTCATGCTGTCTAAGTAATTTTTAAGACTATCAAAGTGAGCCTTACAGTCATCACATAAACTTTCTAACAAAACAGGCGTATTTTTTCCAATTTCTTTACACCGGCTATTTCTACAATCAAGGATTCTTAATGGATTTCTTTCATACCTGCTGTTGCAGGTTTCACACAATTCATCTAAATACTGTTTCAAATACTCTTTTAACTTAGAATTATATTCTTTACGGCATTTAGGACAACCGATGCTGTTAATATTAAGCTCAAGACCTTTTACTCCTAATTTATTTAACAGCGTCATTGCCATAGAAATAATTTCAGCATCAATTGACGGTTTCTCAGAACCAAATGCCTCAACACCAAACTGATGAAATTCTCTCAATCTTCCTGCCTGAGGCTTCTCATATCTATAACATGAAATGATATAGTACATCTTAGTGGGCTGCGGCGCTGCATAGAGGCTGTTTTCCAGATAACTTCTTACCGCAGACGCTGTACCTTCCGGCCTTAAGGTAATACTCCTCCCTCCCTTGTCCTCAAAGGTATACATCTCTTTTTGGACAACATCAGTAGTATCTCCCATACCCCTTTCAAAAAGCTCAGTATGCTCAAAAACCGGGGTTCTTATTTCTTTATAGCCGTAGCTGTCACATATTTTTCTTATCATATTTTCTATATATTGCCATTTATATGATTCGTCCGGAATTACATCTTTTGTACCTTTCGGCGCTTTTGTTAACATTCTGTTCACTCCTTAACTATTTTTACAACAAAAAACCTCTCATCCCAAGTCAGGGACGAAAGGTAATTGATTCGCGGTGCCACCCTTATTGAATGCAACTTCAAGATTAGCATAGCAGAAAATCCTATGTTTTCTTGAATGGTTACATTCCACTCATTCCCGTTAACGCCGGCAACGGACTAACCTACTGGCAACGGTGCGTTGGGCCAGTCAACTCCAGAGTGTTATTCAGCTGCTTGTTCATAAAAGCACTTACAGTCAAGGTGCTTTCTCCCTGTATGACAGTCCAGCCTACTTCTCTCTATCATCGCTATTTCCATTATTCAGCTATATTTTAACTGTTATATACTGCTGTGTCAAGTATGTGCTAAAGAAACTAATTTGCTTTTTTAAATGATAAATTTTTAAATATTACCAATATACCTGCAAGAATTAATAATAAAGGCCAGAAGTTTCGCATCCAGCGTAAGAAAACTACCCACATTTCTTTATCTATAATACCTCTTATCGTCATAAAGGCTAATGAACCAGCAGCAAACAATATGACTGAAGGAATAAGAGGCTTATACCCCAAAGTTTTAAATTCAAATATAAAAATTAGTAGAAAGGCCATTGCGAGAGTCATAAATATTAAAGGCCAAACTTCTGATTGTTTCACATTTTCCAGGCTCATTACATAGTTATATATTCCAATTGCAGGAAGGATAAATCCGGGAAAAACAAACCCCGTCTTTTTCTTTACAAAGTACACTGTCAAAAATGCCAGGCCAAGCATTATGATAACAAGAGATCCAAATAATTCTTCATCAATAAGACGCGTGTTGTTTAAAAAAATCAGACTTCCCAGGTATGACAGAATTAAGCCTGCAATAAGAAATCCTGTCTTTCTCTTAGTAAAATAAGCTATAATAAACGCTACACCAACTCCAAGGACGAACCAGTCACCAATATCAATATTATAGTTATTAAGCAGGAATAAAATACCTAAACCTATTAAAATGACTCCTGGTACAATACCTTTTTGTCTGTTTTGTTCCATATTTTATCTTCACCCTATTCTACTTAAATTGTTGTCATTATAATATACTCTATAAAAGTAATAAATGTCTGCTCTGTTATCAATAATTTTTATGCCGCATATAATAAAATGTCCGTAGTTAATGGTTCATAGTGCATAGAAATTATAAACACGTTTTTCTATGGACTACGAACTACAAACTACGAACTATAAATTGTATTGCTAACTATATCACTTTTAATGTTTTTACTATCTGGTTATCAAACCATCATTTGTCCTATTTTCTAATGTAAAGCTAACTTCTCTTACCCTTCCGTCCCTGATAAACCTTAAAGTACAGTTACTTCCCGGACCACATTTAAACATTGCTTCTCTTAACTGCATCATTGTGTTTACTTCTACATCATCCATATGGGTAATAATATCCCCTGATCTTATTCCTGCTCTATATACCGGACTGTTTACATCGATTTGTGCTACATAGACTCCTTTTTGTATGTTCATTTCCTGATTGACATACTCTGCTACTACCCTGTCATATGCAAATAAGCCCATATAAGGTGTAGAGTAACTACCTTTTTCCAAAAAGCTTGTTATAACCGGTTTTGTAATATTAATAGGTATTGCAAACCCCATACCTTCTGCACTGGCAACCTTTATCGTATTAATCCCTATTACTTCTCCCCTGGAATTAATGAGCGGCCCGCCACTGTTACCCGGATTTATGGAAGCATCGGTCTGAATCAAACCTTCCATAAAGTTTTCTCTGCCATCTGTAGCAACTCTGATAGTCCTGTTAACGGCACTTATGATTCCAGCAGTTACAGTCCTTTGGAATTGTAAACCTAGAGGATTACCTATAGCAACTGCCGTCTCACCAACTTTTAATTGATCTGCATCGCCTAGAACTGCAACAGGCAACCCTGTTGCATTAACCTTTATTATAGCCAAATCCAAAGTAGGGTCGGCCCACTCACTTCTAGCATTTATTGTTTTACCGTTTGCCAGTGTTACTACAATTCTGTTGGGGTTAGGACCTACAACATGATGGTTTGTAAGAATATACCCATTTTCTGAAACAATAACTCCTGAACCTACACTCCAGCTTTCCCCTTGGCTGGACCGGAACAATGAATCTTGGTCAATACTGCTTGTTGATATACCCACTACCGATGGCATCACTCTACTTGCAATCGCAGTTATATCAAGAATTTCAGCATTGGGCGGCTGTGTTATCTTTCTTGCCGGCTGAGTTTGTGCTATGTTTTGCGCCTGCGGTATCTGTAACCCAATAGATTTATTGTTTATATTTTCCGGATTATAATTTCTATCAATATATGAAGGAATAAAAAGCATTAATAATAGTCCGGTGAGCAAGGAAGATGTTAATGCAATTAATAGTCCTCTCCACAAGCCTCCACCATTTTTTTGCGAATACATCTGTTATCACCTTTTCTTATAATATTACTTTTTGCAGAGTTTCTCCTTCTACTTTTCCTATTCCATAGCCGTAAGAAAAAGCTTGAAACATGCTTCCAACAATTAATAACGTTAAAATTTCTTTTTCTTCGTTTTCAAAAACAGTATCAGAAGCGATCTGAAATTGTCTGACCTTCTCTACAGCCAATGACAGCATTGCTTCTTTACTCCCCATAAAATCACTATCCAGCCTTTCTTTTGCCTGGCTGATGTTTTGTTTCATCCTCGCTTGAAAATCTACCATAACCTATTCTCCTTAAAGATTGTTCTTATTTCTCTACTATTTCAAGTATTACCATCTAAATAATTATTATACAAACAATAAAGGCTTTATTATAAATGCAATAATAAAGCCTTTATTGTTTATAATAATGTCTTAACCAGACATTATTAATTCCTGGTAATGATCAGATAAATGTTGATATATCTTCATTATTTCATTTTTACCTTGTAAGAATGCATCTACTACATCCGGATCAAAGCTTTTTCCTCTATCTTGTATAATAATTTCCATGGACTGTTCTACAGTCATTGGATTTTTATATGGCCTTTTTGACGTTAACGCATCAAATACATCGGCTACCGTAACGATCCTTGCAGATAGTGGAATTTGTTCGCCCTGTAAACCATATGGATAGCCTTCACCATTGTATTTTTCATGATGGCATAAAGCTATTTCTATCCCGGTATTAAAAAAAAGCTTATTTCTGTTTTTTAGCGTTTCCTGCGCTTTTTCCAAAACTTCTGCCCCAATAAGTGTATGGGTTTTCATAATTTCAAATTCTTCCGGAGTAAGTCTCCCCGGTTTTAATAAAATACTATCCTGTATTCCAACCTTCCCAATATCGTGCAGTGGACTAAAATTATATATTTCTCTTATGTATTTTTCAGTAATGATTTCAGAATATTTGGGATTATGAGCAAGTTTTCTTGCTATAGCAACTGAATAATTCCTCATTCTCTCTATGTGCCTGCCGGTATCATTATCTCTTGACTCCGCCAATTTAACAATAGCAGTGATAGACGCTAATACCAGATCTCCCACTAAAATACTTTTTTCAAAACTTAGTGCTAAATGGTTGGCAATTTGTTTTAAAAAGACGATATGGGAATCATTATAAATATTTTTTTGAATGCTGGAGAAAAATAAAACTCCAATAACCGTATTATTCACTTTGAGGGGTAAGGTTAAGCTGGCCTTCATCCCCTCTTCAATAATTAGACGTGTAGATTCAGAATGGGGATGCTGCTCCAGATATTTCTCAAGATCATTGATAATCCTCGGTTGTCCCGACTCTATTACTGCCATTAGACTTGTTTTGGCCAAAGGTAGAGAGTATCCATTTATCAATCGGATGTTTTGGCTGTCACTCCGGGCAATTTCAGCCCGGATTCTTCCTTCTCTTTCATCTACTAGCGCCATACCGATACGATGATAAGGTATAAATTGTTTGAATACCTCAAATACGTATTCAAAAGTATGTTCAAAACTTTCTCCACTGTTTACTTTTTCGATAAGATCATACATGGACAATAACTTTTGTGAAAGCAAATTGAAGCTTTTTTCCATGACCCCAATTTCATTGTCACCGGAAATTAAGAGCTGTTGTCTGAAATCGCCTTCCGCCATTTTCACCATCGCTTTTGACACTTTATTGATGGGAATAATAATTGTTTTAATCAAAAAATATAGTAATAAGGAAATAATAACAATACATATTATTGAAACACCAACCACTATGAATCTAAGCAAATATATATCATCTTCAACTCTTATATACGCCCCTATAGAAATAATGATTAATATACCAACAAAAGCCAATGCCATAAGTAAAAATGCTTTAAACTTTAAAGATTTCAACAATGTACTGATTCTCTTGTCAATCATTGTCAACCTCCACTTGCATAGTTGTTCCCTCTAGGGAATCATACTCCCTAGAGGCTAACTGGTCTATGCACCCCCTATTAGAATATTTGAGTAAGCCAATAAATTGTTATAATATTAATTATCAATGTTATAGGAATACCTAAAGTAAATTTCAGATGTTTTGTTTTATGCTTAAAAAGATTCATTCCAAGATATATTCCTGGAGCCCCGCCTATCAATGCCAATATAAATAAATTTCTCTCTTTTACTCTCCACCGATTTTTCTTTGCTTTTCGTTTATCAACCCACATAACACTTGCAGATAAAAGATTTATTAAAATCAGATATACAATTAAAACATTATTCAGCATAATTTCTTAAGGTCCCTATACCCTCAATTACCACTTCCACACAATCGCCTGGTTTCATAGGTCCAATACCTGATGGTGTACCTGTTGTCACTACGTCTCCCGGCAGCAAAGTCATTACTTGTGAAATGAAGCTGATAAGCTCCTCAATTTTCCATATAAAGTTAGATGTATGTGAGTGTTGCTTTTGTTCCCCATTTAATAGCAATTTAACATCAACATGATTAGCATCTATCTCATCTGTAATCCACGGGCCTATAGGTCCAAAAGTGTCAAACCCTTTTGCTCTAGTCCACTGTCCATCAGCTTTCTGTAAATCTCTTGCTGTAACATCATTTAGGCATGTATATCCAAGTACGTATTCTTTAACTTCATCAACAGCAATATTCTTTGCGGTCTTTTTAATAACTGCTGCAATTTCAGCCTCATAGTCAACTCTTTTGGACATAGGAGGTAATATAATCTTTTGTTCAGGTCCTATCACACACGTAGATGGTTTAATGAATAGCTTAGGGGCAGCAGGGATAGGTTCTCCCATTTCTCTTGCATGGTCCCTGTAATTTAGCCCAACTGCAACTATTTTGGAAGGTTCACACGGAGCAAGAAGGGTAACTTCACTTAAATCATATAAACTATCAGTAGCTTTGTATTCTCCATATATATTCCCTTCTACTTTTGTAACTTTCTCATTTTCCAGAATCCCATAAGAAATTTCATTGTTTTTTTCAAATCTAACATACTTCATATAAATTCCCCCACTTCATTTATTATATCTTTATCTTTATCTTTATAATTCTCCATTCTCAATTCTCAGTTCAAAAACTCTCCGCAACGCACCGCTTACTGTGAACCGTGAACTTTTTTCACGAAACATCCCCTGCCCCTATTTCGTCACTTCCTATTATATCGTCTATTATCTCCCATAGTCCTTCTTTCCCCTCTCCACTTTGTGCAGAAAACGGAATGATTTTATCTTCTTCAGTCAACTGTAAAGTGCTTTTAATCTTTTCCAAATTTTCTTGTCTCTCTTTACTCGAAAGCTTATCCCATTTTGTAGCCACAACAACTGCATTATCATTAAATTGTCTGATCCAATTTAGCATCATAATATCATCTTCCGTAGGGCTGTGCCGGCTGTCCACTAATAAAATTACCTGAAGCAACTGCTCCCTCGTGTTGAGATATTCTTCAATCATTTTAGCCCATTTTTGTTTTTCACTTTTGGATACCTTTGCAAAACCATAACCGGGTAAATCCACGAAATATATTTTATTTTCAATATCATAGAAATTTATTGTACTAGTCTTTCCCGGCTTGGAGCTTACTCTTGCCAGACTTTTTCTATTAACCAATCTATTAATAAGTGAAGATTTACCAACATTAGACCTACCGGCGAAAGCTATTTCCGGCTTATTGTCTTTGGGATATTGTTCAGCACTAACAGCAGATATTTTCAAACTTACATTATTGGCATTCATATACTTATCCTCCTACATCAAAATAAAGCTGTAACTTTGAAATATTATACAATAAGACATAGCTTTTGGATAGTTGTTGTTTTTTATACTATTATACCATATCTATTTTTAAATATATCAAAATCTTCGATTTTATTCTTCGAGGCAAGCCTCTTAGTCTTTAAACAGTAGATTTTGATGAAACTTTATACGAAAGAAAAACCTGACCCACAAGGGATCAGGTTTTTCTTTCGCAGTCGTTATAAACAATGCTAGAAGCCTGTATCAGCTTTAATGCATTTTTGATGATCTACAGCCAATTTAATTAGCTTGGCTATACCTTTCATTGCACAATTATCTACCATTTTAAATTTAAAATCTGCGAACACTCTCTCCTTATATCGACTTAAGGCGTTTGAGCCTCCACCTGTATAATAAATGGTGTCACTAATGTTACTAATCTTTCTAAACGTATCCATACCGTCTTCTAGTTGTTTAATAACTCCGTGTACCACTGCATATAATATATGTTCTCTGGTAGCACTGAGAGTAAGTCCTGTTAAAGATGCGGCTTTATCCTTTATGCTATTCCTATCCCCTGCAAGATAAGGCGTAAAGCTAACACTTCCTCTATCATATTCAGCCAGCACCTTTGGGAGATATTCTTCAAAAAATTGCTGTTTGCTCATATCTTTACAAAACACTTTATAGAACCAGTTCAGGCTTTCTCCTCCAGCCCCAATAATGTTCATTATAATCCACTTGCCGGGAATTACATGGGTTCTTAATAAAAACTGTCTGCTGTAATAGGGTTTATCTGTACAGAGTACCATTACTTCCACAGTCCCTGTAGAATTCATTAATTGCCCATCTTCCACTACTCCAGCACCATAAGTGGCACAAGCAGTATCTCCTGCCCCCATAATAATGGGAATACCTTGTTTTAATCCGGTAAGTTTTGCACCTTCCTCTGTTAAATAACCTGCTATATTGGCAGAAGCAATGATAGGCGGAAGTTTTTCCCTGGGTATTCCTATCCTCTCACATAACTCGTCGTTCCAATCACTAAATCCTACCGTATCATATAGTCCTGTAAAAGACGCATTTGTGGGATCAACTCCCCATACATTGGTTAATCTCTTGATAAATAAGGTATTGGTATGTCCAAATTTATATGTCTTTTCATAAATTTCAGGCTCATTTTCCTTCACCCATAGCATACTGGTAACACTCATACCGCCTGGATAAGGTAGATTTCCGGTAATTTTAAGGAATTCTTCTTCTCCGATTTTCTCTACTATTTCAAGCCCTTGTTTTTCACTGCGCCTATCCAGATGAATAATACCGGGTCGTAGAAGCTGCCCTTCTTCTGTTAAACAAAACATTCCGGGACATAGTACCGAAAAACCCATTGCAACTACATCACCAAGATATTTTTCCAGGGGTTTAAGTGCGCTCAGAAAAGATTGAAAGAGTACATCACCATCCATTTCTACATGCTTACCTACCGTGCTATACATATGAAAATGCTTATTTTCTGCTAATACATTCAAATCCTGATCGAAAATTCCTATTTTTACAGAAGACGTTCCTACATCCACCCCAAGTATCAATTCCCTTTTCACGAAAGCACCTCCTTGTTATATACAAATCTTGGTGTTTTCCCTTGAATGAAATCAATAACCCCCTTTACTGCCTCCATCGCCACCCTGGCTGTACATTCTTGAGTTAATGCAGCAGTATGAGGTGTTAATATGATATTAGGGAGAGTTAACAGTTCATCAGCAGGATCTGGCGGCTCTTTCAAAAATACATCCAAAGCAGCCCCTGCAATTTTTTTCTCTTTCAATTTTGCTATTAACGCCTTTTCATCTACAATGCCGCCTCGTGCTGTGTTGATTAAGAATGCAGAAGGTTTCATCAGAGAAAGTAATCTTTCATTTACAAGATTACGTGTGCTTTCAACAAGTGGAATATGTAAAGAAATGAAATCTGCTGTTTGAAAAACTTCATCTATTGATTCTGCCAATGTAATTTCCTCAGGTGCCACTTTTAAAACCGGATCATAGGCGATTACATTCATATCAAATGCTTTTATACATTTTTGTGCTACCATAGTACCTATACGGCCGCATCCTACAAGCCCCAGTATTTTTCCCTGGAGATCTACCGGGAGGTATAACCGCCGTACGCCATAATTATTGTTTCTCAACTGGTTATCCAAAAAAATAGCATGCTTTGCCAACGCACAAATCATCATTACCGTATGTTCGGCTACAGATAATGAATTAGCTTCGGGAGTATTTAATACATATATACCCCTTTGAGTGGCCGCTTTTACATCCACATTATCTACACCTACTCCGGTTCGACTTATTACTTTTAATTCAGGAGCAATGTCCATTAAATCACTTGTAAATTTAACAGAGGTTCCTAAAATCACTGCATAGGTATCCTTAAGATGCTCCTTAAACTCATCCATATTACCTTCTTTTATTAGTACAACTTGAGTATATTGTTTTAATAAATCCATTGCTGCACTATGAATAGGTTGTGCTAAAAGTACCTTTTTCATAATAACCCCTCTTTTTCCAATGTCTTTTTCATGGTTTCAATATCTTCTTGCTTGATAGGTAAAAGAGGTAATCGAGGGGCACCACCCACAAAGCCTGCCAAATCCATTGCAGCTTTAACCGCTGCCACGCCGCCTTTTCCGGAGACAGCCTTATTGACTCTTAATATCTTTTTATTGAGATCTATTCCTTTTTCCATATCAACTTTAACTGCACATTCATAAAGTTCTACTGTTATATCTGGAAAAGCATTTGCCAGGGATATTACGCCTCCACTCGCTCCCATTAAAACAGCATTAAAGAAGAAGTTTGCAGATCCTGCCATTACTGCAAAGTCTTCATCTGCCGCCATGAGATAATTCTCTATGTTACCTACCGAGGAATCCTTCATTCCTACAATATTAGGATGTTTGGATATTTCTTTAATTACATCTACTGATATGGTAAGACCGCCCGAAAATTGAGGAGCACAATATACCAGACAGGGAGTAGAAACGGCACTGGCAACATCAGTAAAATATTTAATAAGTACTGCATCTGTCATTTGTTTCTTAAAGTAGGAGGGCGGTAGAAGTGTAATAAAGTCTGCACCCATTTCTTGCGCTTTTAAAGCAAATTCAATTGTTTCCAGCGTAGATTCAAAGATACAACCCGCCATAACAATTTGATGCGGTGCTTTATTATCTATAATAAGCTTTAATACTTCTTCTTTTTCCTTATTTGTTAAGCTCTTATTTTCGCCATTTGAGCCTAAAGCTAAATATCCATGAATAGGACTGCTGGCATACTTCTCCATATTCATTTTTAAACCATCATAATCCACCTTGCCGTCGCTTTTAAAAGGTGTAGTAATGGGTGCAAATACCCCTCTTAATTTTTCTTTCATACATAGATCCTCCTTATTTTTAATATATCATTGTATAGGTATGCATTTACACACCTCTATACAATTCCATTCCTTTGCTTGGTAAAATAATTTATTATTTGTAATCCTTGATTTCATCTATGGAATTCAAATTTTAATTTTATTCTGTCTCCTCTGAAGATGACCTCCGCATATTCAAAAGGTACTTCATTTTGTGAGTACATAACGTACCTCAACAGTAACAGAGGAAAGCCTTTTTTTACTTCCAAAAGTTTGGATTCCCTTGTACCTGCTCCTATGCTTTCTAATGTCTCTATACCTCTTTTTGCAACTATCTTATAATCCTTATCCAGTATATTACATAATGGTATTCTTTCTATATCCTTTTCAAAAAGTCTATTACAAAGTTCAGCAGGTATATATGAGGTATGCAAGCTTAAAGGCTCATTATTGGCGTATCTTAATCTTTCTAAAATATAAATAGGATCACCTTCAGATATATTCAAGAAATCTGCAATCTTTTTTGTAGCTTTTTCCACCCTTTTATCTACAACAGCTGTATCTGTCTCATATCCCATTGCTTCTAGTTGTTCTCGAATACCCATCTGAGTAATAGGTGCAGTCGTAATTTTAGGTTCCGTCACAAAAGTACCTTTTCCGGGTACGCGATACAGCATTCCATCACTTACAAGACGTGTAATGACATTCCTTACTGTCATTCTGCTAAGATTAAACTGCCTGCTCAATTCATTCTCTGATGGTATTGCCTGATGAGGTATAAGTTCTTTATTTTCTATTTTATGTCTTAAGATCTCTTCCAACTGTAAGTGCAGGGGCTTTGGACTAGAGCGATCTAAACTCAATAGATAACCTCCTTACTAACCTTCTTACGTTTATGCAATATTTTACCATAAACAATATACGTTGATTATTTTAAATCCGTTTTTGCAATTAATGCATTCAAATACTTATTCTCCTTGAAATATTTCCACGTAATTCCTTTTTCTCCAATCATTCTAGCATTTTTTACACCTTTTTTAGTATCGTTATGATAATCGGAACCACCGGAGATAATTTTTACCTTATCTTTGTACATGTCTCTTACTTCTTTTTCAATTTCTTCAGGTGTTAAACTACCCTTATAGCTAGTTTTTGAATAGGTATAGGCTGCCTCTATTCCATCAAGGCCTGCATCAATCAATTTGTGTATATATTCTTTTCTTGTTATTTCTTTTTTTTCTTTCTTCACCACTTCATCTATCAAATAGGGGTGTGCTAAAATGGCCAGTCCTCCTGCTTTGTGAATAAGCTCAATGGCTCTTAACGGATTAATTTTTTCCCTTTTTATATTATATACTGGATTATCTCTTACCATAATCTTGGCTTCTTGCCATGTAGAAGTATAACCTTTCCTGGCTATAGCTTCGAAGATATGCTTCCTCTGAATATCTTCAGGCTTACGATAATCCCCATTATTTTCTAATAATTCTTGCCATGATATATTTATTCCATTTTGTGATAATACTTCAGTTAATTTTCTATAACCTTCTATTTTGCTTCGTTTCATATTTTCTTCTTCAATCTTGAAGTTCTCATCTTTCCAATTACATCCCAAACCTATAATATGAACATCATCCACATCGGTATCGCAAGAATATTCAATACCTAACAGTACATTAACATTTTTCTCACGTCCATACTCTTCAGGGGTTAGTATTTTGCCGTCTATCTCCATTTTTTCACTGGGTACTATATCATGGTCAGTAATTGCAATAACTTTCATACCAATTTCTGCCGCTTTATCAATGAGTTGCTGGTAGGTATCATTGCCATCGGATAAATTGGTATGACAGTGCAAATCACATAAATACGCAGGTTTGTATAACATAATTTCTCTCCTATTCTTTACCCATTCTGATATTCTCAAATATTATATTCAGATAAATGATAGCAAGATTATGCTCGATTTACTGAACCAAATAATTCAATATGTTCTTTTGCAATTCGTTTTACAGCGTCACTTACATACTTATCTAATTTTAAAGGATTATTTTCTGCAGGACGTTGGACTGTATACTCATTCATTCCACCACAGTACGCAATTTTAATGGCAGTGGATATATTAATTTTGGCTCCTCCTAGAGCAATAAGTTTTTTAAATACATCCGCTGCAAGCCCTGTACCACCATGTATTACTAATGGACAGGAAGAAAGTTTTTCTATTTCTGTAAAACGGTCAAAATCTATACGCGGCTCACCTTTATACAAACCATGGGCAGTTCCTATAGCCGGGGCAAAAGCATCAATGTTTGTTGCTTCCAGGTATATCTTGGATTTTTCTACACTTGCGAGAGCTTCTTCTCCTTCCTCTACAACAATATCATCCTCTACCCCCACGATAGCTCCCAGTTCTCCTTCGACGGTTACATCCTTACCTTCAGCATATTCCTTAACTTCCTTTGTCTGTTTAATATTTTCTTCTAAAGGTAGCTTAGATGCATCAATCATAACCGAAGACCATCCGGCATCAATGCATTTTTTGACAAGTTCAATATCCGTACAGTGGTCTAAATGAATTGCCACGGGTATCTTTGCCCTTTTTGCCATGGGTATTAACATATCTGCCAGTTCCTTTACTCCAATTTGTTTCACTGTTGAAGCAGAGGTCTGAAGGATTAACGGTGAGTTTAATTCCTCAGCTGCATCTATAACAGCCTGAGCAGTTAAATAGTTCACAATATTAAAAGCACCAACAGCATATCTTTCTTTTCTGGCTTTTTCCAGCATTTGTTTCATATTCACGTAAGCCATATGCAGCCTTCCTTTCAAATTCATATGCTCCTGCAATAACATGTATATACAAGTACATCGCGCTTTAATATTATCATATTTTTTTTAATAAGTAAATATTTTCGACAAAAAATCTATATAAGTTGCATTAAAGATATTACATGAAAGCACGTAAGAAAGAATGTGACTTAGGGACGGGCATCATGCACATTTGCTTTTTAATGTGACTGAGAACCGTCCGAAACCAATGAAAAAGTCATGTTTTTCTGAAAATTGAGGTCTAAAACCTGCATAACTCCGTTAGCATTTTTTAAAAATTAGTACTTTTTCAGTGGTTTCGAACCGTCCTCATGTCACGTTCCTGAACGATTCTGTAAAATCTTTTTTGCAACATATATATGTATTTGGCAATAATAATAGTTTTATTCGCAGACGTTTTTCTAATTGTTTCTCAGAGCAGGGATAAACATCTGTTTTTCAGGCGGTATCCACATAGCTCTCAAAGGTAGCAACAGATGAACATCCAATTTATATTCACACTTATACATATAACTCATATATTCTCACGGCTAATTTTTCACCAGTAAGAGAATAACTTTCAAGTAACTCTCTATAGGGACCTGTATTCGTCGCACCATCGCTCACTCCCATTATATGTAGAGGAGTAGCCTTCTTAACAGGAGCTATAATTTCTGCAATGGCACTACCTAATCCACCTATAACTGAATGTTCTTCTACGGTCACAAACATTTTACTTTTTTCATATAAACTTTTTACCATTTTTATATCAATCGGCTTGATAGTATGAACATCAATTACTGCTGCATTTATTCCTCTGCTTCTTAAAATCTTTGAAGCCTGCTGTGCCTCTTTAACCATTGTTCCACTTGCAAATATCGTAATATCATCACCGGATTCTATCATTTCTGCATCGCCTATTTTAAAACAACGTTTACTTGAATCTACAATATCATCTAAAGGGTGTCTGGGCATTCTTATATATACCGGACCTTTGTGTTCAACTGCTTCTCTCAGCGCCATATCAACTTCATATGCATCACCGGGAACCAGAATCGTCATATTGGGAATAGATCTCATAACACAAATATCTTCTATTGCTTCATGGGAGGAACCTAACGTACTGTATGCTAATCCACCACCCGAGCCAATGATTTTAACATTCATATTAGAATATCCTATATCGTTTCTAATTTGTTCATAACATCTCATGGTTATAAAGGGTGTTATTGCTACAATCACAGGTATAAATCCTTGTTTTGCTGCACCTGCACAGATTCCTATAGCATTTTGTTCGCTTATCCCTGCCTCAATGTATCTTTCCGGAAATGCTTTTATAAAATCTCCCATACCGCCACCACTAGCAGAATCACAGGAGACGGCAAGAATTCTAGGATTTTTTTCTCCTATATCCAACATTGTTTTTGCGAATATTTTTCTGGGGTCTTTTGACATATTTCCCATTACAGCCACCTCCGTTCATATTCATTTAGTTCCGCTATAGCTTTTTCAACTTCCTCTTTATCAGGATGCCAGTGATGGTACAGACGATTATTTTCAGCAAAAGACAAACCTTTACCTTTTATGGTATTTGCAATGATCATGTTTGGTTTACCTTGATCAAAGGGTACTGATACAAGCGTATCATAGATCTCTTGAATAGAGTGTCCATCTATCACCTTTACCGACCAACCAAAAGCAGAATACTTCTCTTCAAGTGGTGCTGTATTTAAAATTTCTTTTGTGGTTCCATTAATCTGAAGACCATTTCGGTCTATGATAGCAACCAGATTGTCAAGCTTGTTATGTGAAGCATACGCAGCAGCCTCCCATACAGAGCCTTCTCCCTGTTCGCCATCTCCCATCAATACATACACTTTATAATTTTTTTTATCCAGTTTTGCAGCAAGTGCCATGCCACAACCAATTGACAAGCCATGCCCTAAAGACCCGGTACTAAATTCGACACCTTTCAACTTCTTCATATCAGGATGTCCTGGTATAGGAGAACCTAATTTGTTATATGTATTCAAAACTTCTTCCTCTACAAATCCTCTCTCTACGAGAGCCCCATATAAAGCAAGACACTTATGTCCTGCACTAAGTATAAACTTATCCCGTTCATCCCATTCCGGATTTTTAGGATTAATATTCATAATCTTCATATATAAAACAGAAAGGATATCTGCACAAGATAAAGCTGAAGCTACATGTCCTTCACCGTTCTTAATTATCGTATTAATAATGTGATGTCGTATCTTGAAAGCTTTTTTTTCTAGAAATTCACTATCACAGTGCGACAATGGGGACATTCTACTTCACCCCCAATACTTGATTTTCAATGAATTTGATCTTTTCAATTTTCTTAAGAGATGGACTTTCCTTGAATTGGAGTCCTAACCATTTATCAACTAATGTAATTGCCGTTGAACTTCCTATTACCAGAGCACCAAGACACATAATTTGTATATTGTTACTTAATATTGATCTTTCTGTGGAGTAAATATCATGGCACACAGCTGCAAATACACCTTTTACTTTGTTTGCAGCTATTGCCATACCTATACCAGTACCACAAATCAATATACCTCTCTGACATTTACCTTCAGCAATACTCGTTGCGACTGAATAAGCAATATCAGGATAATCCACAGGGTCATGGCTATATGTTCCAAAATCCTTAAATTCATAACCCTGCTTAGAAAATTCCTCCATAACTTTTTTCTTAAGTTCTAACCCTAAATGATCACATCCTATAGCAATTACCATCTTGATTCCCCTTTCACATTTTTATGATATAATATGTATTTATATGTATATACATGTACTGCTAAAAATTTTTTTAATATTTTCTATGGGAAATAGTTGCTTATATGTCGCTTCATTTAAATGACGCACTCCTTATTATAAGTTTAAAAAATTTTGCTATAAAGATCTTATGAAATTATATCAAATTATTCTTTAATTAACTCATTTCGGTCATTTATTATATCCACAAACTCGCCTATAACCTCTATATTAGGTAAATGCTGTATCTCATTGAGTACCGCTTGAGATACATACATCTCTCCTAAATGCAGCGTATCTTTAATTCTTATCACTTTTGCATCTTCCGGTTCTATAGGACCACAGGTTTTAAATGCATATTCCAATGCTTGCCTGTCTGTTTGTGCAACTACCGGCATTTTTCCTCTTTCCAAAAAGGTAGCAGTAAGAACATTTTCATAAGTTGCCCTAAAATCAATTTTACTTCTAAGTCGTTCGGTTATCACATCCGCAATTCCCATTCCTACCGCATTTCCATGAGACCCCTCGCTCAAATCAGTAGCTACAATCCTTGTAATTTTAGGCTTTGGAGGATCTTGTTCTGTATTAATTTTGATGCGACCAACAATGTTAGTATCCATACCAGTTCCACTGATATCTTTTCCTATTGTATCTACAATAAGAACATCTAATCTGTCTACAGGTAGGCTTGGCATATTCTTTCTTGCAATATCCATGAGCTTTATTTCTTCTTGTTCAAGCACTTCCGGTCTTATTGCCTTGACAATCATTGTCTCATCATAAGCATTCTCTACAATTCCTAATCCCATAATTATATTGCCGTGTTTTAATATTTGTCTTGCTGTCAAAGGAATAAGTTCTTTTAATCCATACACGCCATAACGGTGAATTTCAATTGCCTGTTTATGTTTTCCTAATCCAATAACTAACATTTTAAATAACCCACTTTCAGTAGGGCCATGAAAATCAGTATGTACCTTTATTCTGTTTACAACAATTGTTCCATCTGCTTCATAAGCATACTTATCCATATATACCTTATTTTCTAATCCATCCCCTGGAAGTTCCATCACTTCCATAGAAGATTTTATAGGTGCTCCTACATATTGTTCAGTAATGCCATAAGATTCTAATACTTCTCTCTGTCCTTCAGCAGTAGCACCTCCATGACTCCCCATCGCTGGTACAATAAATGGATTTCCTCCAATTTTTTTGATACTTTCTACAAGTGCTTTAACAATAATACTTAAATTTGCAATGCCTCTACTTCCTACAGCTATCGCTATTTTCGCACCAGGTTTTATTTGAAGACCTGCATGCTTTATTTCTTCTTTTACAGTCTGATCCACATTTTCTAACTTTTCATTGTTAAAGTATTGTTTGATTTTAATCATTTTAGGAATATTCATTTATCAACAATCTCCTTTTATAAAGATTTCTGAGATATTAAACATTTTTACGATCCCATTATAAATTTAACAGGCACAATAACTAATTGTGGGAAAATTATACAAATTAATAAAATTACCAGTTCCACTATTATAAACGGCAGTATTCCCTTAACTAATTTAGCAAAACTAATTTTAGCAACACTACATCCAACATATAAAACTGTTCCCACTGGCGGTGTCACCAGACCAATACAAAGATTTAAAATCATAACTAAAGCAAAGAAGTATGGGTCAATTCCGGCTTGTATAATAACAGGGAATAATACTGGAGCAAAAATCAAAATATTAGGGGTTAAATCCATTACCATCCCTATCAAGAAAAGAAAAACATTTATTACTAGCAGCAGTGCAACAGGTTTATCGATTAACCCCCCTAAAAGCGAAGCCACTTGATTGGGAATCTGAGCAATAGTAATAAACCAACCAACCGCTGAGGCAGAAGCTACAATAAACATAACTAATGAAGTGCTTTTTGCTGAATTAATACAGATATCAACTATTTTACTTAAATTAAGTTCCTTATACACTAATGTACAAACTATTAAAGCATATACTACTGCAAAAGCACCCGCTTCTGTAGGTGTGAATATGCCTAAACGGATACCACCAACAATTAATACAGGCATAAACAAAGCTGGTAAGGAATCTTTCACTATTTGTTTTGCTTCTTCTCGTGAAAACGTCACTACATCTGTATATCCATCTATTTTAACAATGAATTTCCATACTATCATTAATGCTATACCAAGCATAAGTCCTGGAACTATTCCAGCCATAAATAACCTAGTAATGGAAATACTTACAGTTGTACCTAACACAATCATGGGAATACTAGGGGGAATAATTGGAGCAATAATTGAACCCGCACAAATAAATCCAGCAGCACGTTCAACTTTATACCCGCTTGATTGCATAAGAGGTACTAAAATACTCCCTAATGCTGCTGCATCAGCAACAGCACTGCCTGATAGACCTGCAAAAAGGATACTGGCTAAAATAGCAGCATATCCAAGTCCTCCCTTTATTCTTCCTACTACTAAATTAGCTAATTTAACAATTCTTTCAGACAACCCTCCTTGAGCCATAATTTCGCCCGCCAACATAAAGAAGGGTATTGCCATTAATGGAAAATTATTAGTACCCATTACCATTGATTGACTAATTGTAAGAGGATCCCATTGTCCCATAAAAAGCATTAATATAATCGCACATAAAGCTAGCACGATCGCTATCGGAATACCAAAAGCCAATAAACAAAATAAACTTACTACAAATATAAGCAATTCCATAGATTAATATCCCCCTTCCCTTTTCTTTTGAAGCGATTTGTATATATTGCGAAAAATTATGCCAATTATAGCTATTGCCATAACTACAATAGAAATGGATATGAAAGCAAAATTAGTTCCCGTAGCTGCTGTTTTATACGTATAAGCAAGTTTGGTATAATTAATACCTCCTATAAGAATAACTCCCATTGTAAATAATACGGCTATATAAGAAATCACATTAAAAATCAATTTAGGTATGCCTTTTAATTTGTCAACAAGTAGTGTAACTGCTACATGTTCGTTATCTTTATATGCAACGATTATTCCCAGGAAGATTGTCCATATAAAGAAAAACCGTGACAACTCCTCTGCTTCTGGGATACTAGTATTAAATACATACCTCATTATAACATTAATGAATACCAACGTTACCATTATAGATAAAGATATAACTACAAATCCGTTAAATATCTTTTGCATTATTTTTAAGTACTGTTTTTCTTTCACGCTCACAACCTCCTTAAGTAACCACCTGTACTTAGATCTCAAAAATATTTTATAACTTTCCCACAAATTAATTTAGGTGTAAAAAATAGAATCTGTACCCGGTTTTTTTAGACTTACATCATGTTAAGATTTACTATAAAACTACTTGTAATATTACAAGCAGTTTTATAGTAATAAACCATTTCTTTTTCTTTATTGTACTTTTTCTATTTTTTCAGCAAGTTCTTTACTACCAGGATATTGTTTATAGAAAAACTCCCGAACATCTTTTTGGGACTCTTTTAATTTTTCTTTGAAAGTTTCATCAGGGAAGTGTATTTTTATACCTTTATCTTTCAAGAACTGAATTGCTTCTTCTTCTGCCTTTATTGAAATCTCATAACAATATTCGATAGCTTCCTTAGCAGAGTCTGCAACTATTTTTTGATATTTTTCTGGAAGACTTTGATAAAATTTTTCATTTATGTACCAGCCATGTACTGTAAATATATGCCTAGAATCAAGTATATAAGGCTGTACCTCATAAAATTTATTAGCTTTTATTGTCGCATATGGATTCTCCTGACCATCTACAACTTTTTGTTCCAATCCAGTAAACAATTCACTAAATGCCATAGCAATCGGATTAGCCCCAACTCCTTTGGCAAATTCTATATAGAAAGGAATATTGGGAACCCTTAAACGCATTCCTTTTAAATCCTCAAATTTTTTAATTTCAAAATTCGATGTAATAACCCTGAAACTTATTGGTGCAAATCCCAGATGTCTTACACCCAACTTTTCAACCATACCTTTAGTCATTTCTTCAGCTAAAGGACCTGTAAGAGTTTTTTTCACATGGTCCCAATCTCTAAAAAGTAAAGGCATTTCAGGAGTGGCTACAAGAGGCTGAAGTTGTGCCATTACTGTTCCAGGCGAAGTAATTTCTATAGCTCCTTGTCTCATACTATCAATATATGTTTCTGATGATCCCAATTGACAATTAGGATAAACTTCAACTTTTATTTTACCTTCGGACTTTGTCTCAACAAGTTCTTTGAATTTATTAAATGCAAGAGTTTCAGGATGATCAGCCGCTAATATGTTAGCAACTTTTATTTTATACGTTTTTGTTGTTTCTTGTTCTTTTCCAGTTGGTTTATCAGAAACTTGTTTGTTAGAAGTAGTACTTGCACCACAACCTGCTAAACTTAAACAAAGCATTGACAATACTAATAAAATGCCTACTATTTTTTTCATCAAAATGACCTCCTCATTATTTTTTAATCAATAGTTTTTTACACCTACATTCATTTTGTAATTCTTAATTAATCTCCTCCCCCTTCAGCCGCTATCTTTATTCAAGTTACCCCTTAAAATAAATATAAATTTAGCTACAATAAAATATACCTCCCTCCAAATATATATACACGCTCTAACATGTATATACAAGTATATCATGTTTTAATATTATCATATTTTTCTTCTCAAGTAAATATTTTTGTTAAAATAAAATATATATTTAATTAAAAAAAACTATAGCCCCATTTTGGGCTATAGCTTTATTGCTCTATTGTAGGCAAATTGCTTTTTATCCCTGTAGAAACATGCTCTAAAGAAGATTGTTGAATCTGGTCATTTCCCTTATCTTTTATATCATATAAATTTTTTCTCTTTTGTTTATCATTTAACGCCGTCTTAAGCACAGTATCCATATGCTCCGCTAATACAAATTTGACTTTCTTCCTAATATTTTCAGGGATTTCATCAAGGTCTTTCTTATTGTCCATTGGCACAATAATTGTATAAATACCAGCTCTATAGGCAGCTAATGCTTTTTCTTTTAATCCACCAATTGCAAGTACTCGCCCTCGCAAAGTAATTTCTCCGGTCATGGCTACATTCTTTCTAACAGGAACTTCCGATAATGCAGAAACCAATGCAGTCGCCATTGTAATACCAGCTGAAGGCCCATCTTTAGGTGTAGCCCCTTCAGGAACATGAATATGAATATCCAGCTTTTTATGAAAGTCTTTATCGATACCCAAATCTTCTGCTTTTGAGCGGATATAGCTTATGGCTGCCCTCGCAGATTCCTTCATTACATCTCCGAGATGGCCGGTAAGTTCAACTTTTCCACTGCCTTCCATTACATTAACTTCTATAAACAGCGTATCTCCTCCCACAGGAGTCCATGCCAAGCCTGTTGCAATACCTACCTCGTCTTTTTCATTGGCCATATCATATCTGTATTTTTTAATACCAAGATATTTTTCAAGATTCCTGCTATTTATAGTTACTGACTTTTGATTATTTGTAATGAGGATTCTTGCAGCCTTTCTACAAATATTCGCAATTTCCCTCTCAAGGTTTCTAACTCCTGCTTCCCTTGTATAGTAATTAATGATATCCCTGATCACTTTTTCATCTAGTTTTAGATTATTCTTGCTTAGTCCGTGTTTTTCCATCTGCTTAGGTAACAAATACTTTGTCGCAATATTAACTTTCTCTTCTTCCGTATATCCAGGAATATGCAAAACTTCCATTCGATCAAGAAGAGGCCTTGGAATTGTATCCAGATTATTTGCTGTTGTTAAAAACAGAATTTGCGACAAATCAAAGGGCACTTCCAGGTAATGGTCTCTAAATGCATAGTTTTGCTCTGCGTCTAATACTTCCAGCATCGCTGCAGCAGGGTCACCCCGAAAATCGCTGCTCATTTTATCTATTTCATCTAAAAGAATTAAAGCATTTTTAGAACCTGCCTGCTTTAAAGCATTTATGATTCTTCCCGGCATAGACCCTACATAAGTTCTCCTATGACCTCTGATTTCAGCTTCATCCCGGACTCCACCGAGCGACATTCTCACATAATTTCTATTTAATGCCTTGGCGATGGATTTTGCTATAGATGTCTTTCCTACCCCCGGAGGTCCAGCCAAGCACAAAATGGGACCTTTGATATCTTTTGCTAACTGTCTTATTGCAAGATATTCCAGTATCCTTTCTTTAACTTTTTCCAACCCGTAATGATCTGCATCCAGTATTTCCTCTGCCTGCTTTAGATCAAACCTTTCTTCTGTAGTCTTATCCCATGGGAGGTCCAAAATCCAATCTAAATAGTTTCTTACTACTGAACCCTCTGCTGAACCGGCCGGCATTTTTAAAAGCCTGTCTACTTCTTTTAATGCTTTTTTCTCAACTTCTTCCGGCAAAGCTGCTTTGGCAATTTTCTCCTTATATTCCTCTACTTCAGCAGTAATACCATCCTTATCACCCAGTTCACTTTGAATAGCTTTTAACTGTTCTCTTAAATAATATTCCCGTTGATTTTTGTCTATTTGCTTCTTTACTCTCGCACTAATACTTTTTTCAACTTCTAAAATTTCAATCTCTTTGCTAAGTATTACGATTAGTTGTTCTAAACGAGCCTTTGGATCAAATTCATTAAGTATTTCCTGCTTACTTTCCTGCTTTAATATAATATTTGCCGCAATAACATCAGCAAGCTGTCCAGGATCTTCTATTGCCATTAAGGAAACCATTGTATCCGGTGAAATTTTGTTGCTTAACTGGAAGTACTCTTCAAATACAGCATGGACCTTTCGAATGATAGCTTCCATTTCTACTTCGTCATAAACAGGCTCTAAACTAATCTTTTCCATAACTTCACTCATAATAAACGGTTCAGTTTGAGTGATTTCAGTAATTTCTGCCCTGCTCAAGCCCTCTACCAAAACCCTGATGGTATCACCCGGCAGCTTTAAAAGCTGCTTAACTCTGGAAATAGTTCCTACCCTATATACGTCTTCTTCTTGAGGGTCATCTATTTGTACATCTTTTTGAGAAACCAAAAAAATCAACTGGTTGTTAATCATTGCTTCTTCCAGAGCTTTAATAGATTTTGTCCTGCCCACATCAAAATGTAATATCATATATGGAAATACGGTTAAACCTCTTAGCGGGAGCAATGGCAATATTTGCTTTTTTATTACCTTTTTCCCTTCTGCCATTATATCAACTCCTTAATAATAAACCTATACAATACAATGCAATCAATAATTCAACTTTCATTAATTATAACGTTACATAAGATTTTTTTCAATATTCTTTATTTGGTATTATAGGGATAATAATGAATTTATATAAATTAGATTAAAGATTTTATACAACTGGTCAGTGTAATGTGACATAGACATAGATAAAGATACAGATAAGATAAAGATACAGATAAAGATATAGTGTAGATTTTTGTAATGAATTTATTATGCGTTTATCTTTATCTGTACCTACTTTATATTCTCTATTCTCAATTGTCAATTCTCAATTCAAAAAAACTCCCCACAATGCACCGATTACTGTGAACTGTGAACCGTGAACCGTGAACTGTGAACTATATACCTGATCAAAGGCTAGATGCAGTGAGTACACTAACAGTATCCGCCTGGTTAGATATAGCGACTCCTTCTTTTTCTTGTTTGATACCAAAAACAATATCCATTACCTGGTGTATATCCTCAACGGCAATTACTTCTATATCCATTGTTTCAAACAGTTCCTGCCAATTCTCTTTGGGTATTAATACCTTTTTCACACCTGCCTGCCGTGCTGCTTCCACTTTTGCTACTACCCCACCTACCGGCTTTACCTTTCCTCTTATAGAAATTTCACCTGTCATAGCTAAGGTTCCATCCAAAGGAATATTTTTAATCGCTGAATATACTGCAGTCATTATCGCTATTCCTGCAGAAGGTCCATCTATCGGAATCCCGCCGGGAAAATTCAAATGAATATTATAGTCAGCAGGATCCTCTCCAAGAAATTTTTTGATAACTGTTAACATATTCTGTACCGAAGCCCTTGCCGTACTATTGCGTTTTAATTTCTGCCCCCTGCCGTCCATTTCCTCTTCTTCTATAATACCTGTTACAGTAAACGTCCCTTTTCCTTTTTCACAAGGAACTGCAGTTGCCTCAATGTCCATTACCATCCCTTGACTTCTGCCGAAAACAGCCAGGCCATTAATACATCCTACCTGTTTGTCTGCAGCAACTTTTTTCTCAATTCTTGGACTGTATTGCCCAAACTCAATTACCCATTCTATATCTTTTTTCGTGATACTAGACCTGCCTTCTACCAACGCAACTCCGCCGGCAATCTGTACAATATTAACAGCATCCCGGCCATTGGTCGCATACTTGGCTACCAGGTACTCCACTCCCTCTTCCATTGAAAAATTTCCTTTTTTCGATGCGTTTCTAGCGATCCTGGCAATTTCTTCAACCGTTAGCGAACGAAAAAATATTTCTACACATCTTGATCTTAAGGCCGGGGGTATATCTTCCGGCGTGCGGGTGGTAGCTCCAACCAACCTAAAGTCAGCAGGCAAACCTTTTTGAAAAATTTCATGTATATGTGAAGGTATGTTGTTATCCTCTGAACTGTAGTAAGCACTTTCGAGAAATACCTTTCTATCCTCCAGGACTTTTAACAGTTTATTCATTTGAATAGGATGCAATTCTCCTATTTCATCTAAGAACAGTATTCCTCCGTGAGCCTTGGTAACAGCTCCCGGCTTAGGTTGAGGTATACCAGCCTGACCATAGGCACCCGCTCCCTGATATATTGGATCATGTACTGAGCCAATTAATGGATCTGCTATACCTCTTTCGTCAAATCTTAATGTTGTTGCATCCATCTCGATAAACTTTGCTTCTCTGCCAAATGGTGAAATTTCCATTTTTTTAGCTTCTTCCAGGACTACTCTGGCAGCAGCTGTTTTCCCTACCCCCGGTGGCCCATAGATAATTACATGCTGAGGATTTGGACCGCATAAAGCTGCTTTTAAAGCTTTCAATCCTTGTTCTTGTCCGATTATTTCACTAAAAGTGGAAGGCCTGGTCTTTTCTGACAAAGGTTCAGTCAGCTTAATTTCTCTGAGCTTTCTTAATTTTTCTAACTCTTTTCTTGACTCCTTTTCCACCGCACTTTTATTGCCTTGTTGAGATTTTAAGAGGTTAAGGAAGTATATACCAATAACTATGGAAAAGAAAAACTGTATTAATAAAATTGTGCTGTTAAACAAATTGACTCCTCCTTTTCATGCTGTACGCATAGGATGGCGTTTTATCTATCATTTTTTATTATTTGTTTCAGCACTTTTTTTATCCTGTAAACATAAACCAATTTTATAAAAAAACACATAAAAACCAGTGCGGTTAACACTGGTTTTTATGATACGGATTCCCTTTTAACTCTTGATTTTCTTGCTGTAGTCTTTTTTAACTGCTTTTTATTTTCATTTATTATTAATTCCGGCAGCTTACCCTCTGTAATGCAATCCAAATGAATAATACATTTTTCAACATTCTTTTCTGAAGGAATGTCAAACATCACTTCCAACATAACTTCTTCAAGAATAGCCCTTAAACCTCGTGCTCCTGTATTTCGTTTTATAGCTTTATCTGCAATTGCTTCTAAAGCCTCTTTATCGAACTCTAATATTACATCATCTATCTCAAATAATTTTTGATACTGTTTTACAAGTGCATTTTTAGGTTCGGTAAGTATTTGAATTAATGCATCCTTATCTAATGAGTTTAGAGTGACAATTACAGGAAGCCTACCTACGAATTCCGGAATTAACCCAAACTTTAACAAATCCTGAGGAAGAATATTCTGGAGAATTGCCCCAACATCCTGTTCCTTTTTACTTTCAATTTGGGCACCAAAGCCCATGGACTTCTTACCAATTCTATTTTGTATAATTTTTTCAATTCCATCAAAAGCTCCACCACAGATAAACAATATATTCGTAGTGTCAATCTGGATGAACTCCTGATGAGGATGTTTTCTGCCTCCTTGTGGAGGTACAGAAGCAACCGTGCCCTCCAGAATTTTTAATAATGCCTGTTGGACACCTTCACCGCTAACATCTCTTGTGATGGATGGATTTTCAGATTTTCTCGCAATCTTATCAATCTCATCAATGTATATAATACCCTTTTCTGCCTGTTCTATATCGTAATCAGCTGCTTGAATCAGCTTAAGGAGAATATTCTCAACATCTTCTCCCACATAGCCGGCTTCTGTTAATGATGTAGCATCTGCAATTGCAAAGGGTACATTTAATATTCTGGCTAAAGTCTGGGCAAGAAGGGTTTTACCAGAACCTGTAGGGCCTAACATAAGTATATTGCTTTTTTGTAACTCAACGTCTGTTGATTTTATATCAGTATTTATTCTTTTATAGTGGTTGTACACTGCAACAGCAAGGTTTTTCTTTGCCTGCTCCTGCCCGATTACATACTGGTCTAATATCTCCTTAATTTCCCTGGGCTTTGGAATATCACTTAATTCCACATCTACTTTAGCTTCCTCGAATTCTTCTTCAATAATTTCAGAACATAACTCTATACACTCATCACATATATATACACCGGGGCCCGCAACCAATCTTTTGACCTGGTCTTGAGTTTTTCCACAAAAGGAGCACTTTAACTGCTTCTTTTCGTCATATCTTGACATCTTTACACCTCTTCTACCTAGACATTACTGCCTACCTTTTTGATATTACCTGGTCAACTATTCCATAAGCTTTTGCTTCTTCTGCTGTCATGAAAAAGTCTCTATCAGTGTCTCGTTCTATTCTTTCTAAAGGTTGTCCTGTCCTCTCACTAAGAATTCTATTAAGTCTATCCTTAATCTTCAAAATCTGTTCTGCATGAATTTTAATGTCGGTAGCCTGACCTCTTGCACCGCCCAAAGGCTGATGTATCATGATTTCACTATTAGGTAATGCAAATCTTTTTCCTTTGGCGCCGGCTGCTAACAGGAAGGCGCCCATGCTGGCTGCCATTCCAATACAAATAGTAGATACATCAGCTCTTATATATTGCATAGTATCATAAATAGCAAGTCCTGCAGTTACAGAACCCCCCGGACTGTTAATATAAAGACTGATATCCTTATCCGGGTCTTCTGCTTCCAAAAATAATAATTGTGCAACTACAAGACTGGCTGTTACATCATTTACTTCTTCTCCCAGAAAGATTATTCTTTCTTTTAAAAGACGAGAATAAATATCATAAGATCTTTCGCCTCTATTTGTTTGTTCAACCACTATTGGAACTAAACTCATTTATGTCACTCCTTTTAAACATTGAGTATATCGATTATATTCTTATTAGCTTATGCTATTTTCGCATTTTGCACCAACATATCCACTGTTTTTCCTAAAATCAATTCATCTTTGATAGATTGAATGTCTTCAGGTCTTAACACATTTTTGAGTTTTTCAATTTCCATCTTATAGTTCTCTGCTAATCTTACTATCTCTTTGTCAACTTCTTCATCAGTTACATCAATCTCTTCTTCTTTTCCTATCTTTTCAAGGACAAGAGAAGTCTTTACCTGTTTGGTCGCCTGCTCTTTAAACTGTTCTCTAAATTTAGGTATATCAGAACCTATAAGCTCTAAATACTTATCAAGCGTTAAACCTTGAGCTCTAAGCCGCAGGTCAAAATCCCTTGTAATGTAGTCAATTTGATGCTCAATCATAACTTCAGGTATTTCTACTGTTACATTTTCAACTACTTTGTCAATAACAGCATTCTCCAGTTCATGCTTTGCTCTATGCTCTGCATCCTGTGTTAATTTCTTTCTTATATCTTCTTTGAGCTCCTCAAGAGTATCAAATTCACTTACATCCTTTGCAAACTCATCATCAATAACCGGAAGTTCTTTATACTTTATCTGGTTAATTTTTACTTTGAAAACTGCCGGCTTTCCAGCTAATGCTTCAACATGATACTCTTCAGGGAAAGTCACATTCACTTCAACTTCTTCTCCGGTATTCTTACCAATCAACTGTTCTTCAAAGCCAGGAATAAACTGTCCTGAACCTATCTCAAGATTATAATTTGTTCCTTTTCCGCCATCAAAAGCTTCTCCATCAACAAAACCCTCAAAATCAATTACAGCGATGTCTCCCATCTGAACTGGTCTATCTTCAACAGTAATTAATCTGGAGTTCTTTTCCTGCATCTTTTTTAACTCTTGAGCAACATCATCTTCTGTTACATTATACTCAATTTTATTTACTTCTATACCTTTATAGTCTCCCAGCACAATTTCCGGTTTTACGGTAACTTTAGCTGTAAAAATCAGGTTTTGACCATTTCCGATTTGTTTTATATCTATTTCAGGACGGTCTACCGGTTCTATTTTAGTTTGTTCTACTGCTTCATCATATGCTTCAGGGCACACAATGTTTATAGCATCTTCATAAAAAATTGCTTCGCCATAATATCTTTCAACGATTTTTCGAGGCGCTTTGCCTTTCCTGAATCCTGGAATATTGAATTTTTTTACATTTTTTATGTAAGCTTTTTGCATGCCTTCTTCAAATTTTGCTGCATCAACTTCTATCTCCAATTGTACAACATTTTTTTCTAATTGCTCTACCTTTACATTCATTTACTTTATAGGCCTCCTTGATATTTTTTCTTATGTATTTACTAGATCATCCTAAGAGGATGAATTTACTACAATTTTAACCATTATATTATAGCATAATAAATACTGGAATTCCAATATTTATTACGAAAATATTGAAATATTTTTTAGTTTCTTAGTTTTATGGGCTTAAAATCTATGTAATCGCAAGCAACAAGATAAAATTGTATTCCTTGATATTTGCCTACCAGCGCGTTTTTCTGGGAATCAGCATGTAAATGTCCATATATACAGGTTTTAATCTCATATTTCTTTAAAATATCGATAAAACCCGAATGCATATCCTTATATACGTTAACAGGCGGGTAATGCAATACAGCAATAATTTCCCTGGGCTTATACTTCAACCCTTGCTGTATGGATAGTTCTAATCTTTGCATTTCCCTTGCATATATTCTTTCATCATCCTCCGAAAAATCATTAGCGCCGGGACAATTCCATCCCCTTGTCCCGCATATGGCTATATCTTTGTATAAAAAGCTATTATTATGCAAAAAAAATATCTTATCAAACCGGTTTACACAAATATATTTATTTAATTTACTTACGGTTGTCCACCAATAATCATGATTACCCTTTGATATTACCTTTATACCCGGTAAACTATTTATATATTCAAAATCTTTATACACTTGCTCAAGATAAGTTGCCCATGATATATCGCCCGGTATAAGTATACAATCTTCATCCTGCACTTCCTGAACCCAATTTAGTCTAATTTTTTCCATGTAATTATCCCATTGATTCCCAAAAATCTCCATAGGCTTATCGATGCTTAAAGATAAATGTAAATCTGAAATTGCATATAACGCCATAGTCTCTTAACCCTCGTATTCGTATTTTTACAAGTTAATGTTCCTGAGCAAAATTCACAAAAACTGTCCGTAGTTCGTAGCGTTAATATTTACCACTAACTAAGGACTACGAAACACAAACTATTATACTCATAATAAATTCCACATAGATTATATATTATTAAATACGAAAAAGAAAGACTAAAGTCTAAACTTTAGTCTTTCTGGAGGTTTTCCCGTTGAATATTGCCCTCATCTCTTTACCGGTCATCTTCTTAATCTCTTTTTCTGATTTTTTTAAAATTTTTGAATATATGCTTTATTACCCGGTAAGTGTTCATCCCAAGGCTGTTTATCTTTAATATTATCTTTCATAAAATCACTCTTTTATATTATTTGAAAAATTGGAGATGGTTATTATATATTTACTGATAATGATTTTACATGGCAGATAAAGTCAATAAGTTTACAGTTCACGGTTCACAGTAAAAGCTATTAAATCGTTTACTACTGTGAACTGAGAACTGTTAACTGTAAACCATATAATAATATTTTAATAGATCTTTTTCTAGCAATGAATGGTTTGAATATTAAGTGGTTTTTTTGAGAAAATAATATTGAAAGGAGTGATTTGAATGCAACCTAGAGTTGAAAAAAGACACCAGCCCTTAAGCGGAGTTAAATGTGTAGTTAACACTTGTCACTTCTATGGAAGTGGCGATCATTGTATGGCCTCGGCTATAGAGGTACAGCCTCGTAATGCTCAAAGCAGCGAGCAAACCGATTGTGCAACTTTTATGCCTGAACGTTAATTAATATATTAACAGATAAAAAAAGCAGCATAGCTGCTTTTTTTATAATTTCTTATTCTAGTTGCAACATCCTATTTACTACTTTTTCCATTTCTTCTTTCTTACATTTAATATTATGAAGAATCGCTTTGTCTTTTAACTGTGATAAAGATTTTGGAATTCTTAATCCGCTTTTTTCCGCAAGTATTTCCAGCAGTTCAAATTCACTTTTACCCTGAATTTCTTCTTCTCCTGCCAATGCCATCAGTACACTTTGATTAAATTTAAAAGGGCTTGCGGTAGAAGCAATTACTGTTTTGGTATTATCTCCAGTTTCCCTTGCATACTGGTCATATACATTCTTTGCTACCGCAGTATGTGTATCTATGACATAACTATAATTCATTTCAGTTTCCTTTATTGTTTGTGAAGTTGCTTCATCATCGCAATATCCGGCCCAAAAGATTTCTTTTATTTTTTGTTTGGTGATATCGTGAACCTCGTATCTGCCTGTTTCTTTTAATTCCTGCATCCATTGTTTAACTCTTAAATCATCATGTCCTGTAACATCAAACAATAAACGTTCTAAATTACTGGATATAAGAATATCCATTGAAGGAGATAAAGTAGTCCTGAACTCCCTGTTTCTATCGTATACCCCTGTCCTGATAAATTCAGTAAGTACATTATTTTCATTCGAAGCACAAATCAGTTTATTAACTGGCAACCCCATCTCTTTAGCATAATAAGCTGCTAAAATATTACCAAAGTTACCTGTCGGAACAACAATATTTATCTTTTCTCCTTCTTTTATTTCTTCATTCTTAAGAAGATCAGCGTAAGCTGAAAAATAATATATAATCTGCGGCACCAGTCTTCCCCAATTAATAGAATTTGCTGATGACAGCCTGAAATTATATTTTTCCAGTAAATCGTTATATGCACTGTCAGTAAAAATGGCTTTTACTCCATTTTGTGCATCATCAAAATTCCCTTCAACAGCGCATACACCTACATTCTGACCTTCCTGTGTAATCATCTGGAGCTTTTGAATTTCACTAACCCCATTATCAGGATAAAAAACAATAATCCTTGTACCTTCTACGTCCTTAAACCCTTCTAAAGCAGCCTTACCAGTATCACCCGAAGTAGCAACCAGAATAACTACTTCCTTATCCTCTCCCGTTTTTAAAACTGCCTTTGTTAACAAATGCGGTAAAATTTGAAGTGCCATATCTTTGAAAGCACAGGTAGGTCCATGCCACAATTCAAGAAAATAAACACTGTCGTTTAGTTTATAAACCGGCGCTATATTTTCCGTTTCAAATTTATCTTTATTATAAGCCTTGTCTACACATTCCTTAATTTCATCCTGGGTAAAGTCAGTTAAAAACAGTTTTAATATTTCAACTGCCCTGGCATTATAATTCATTTCTGAAAAATTCATGATATGGGCTGGCGAAAGTTTCACTTTTTCCTGGGGGACAAACAAACCTCCATCAGGAGCAATGCCTAATTTTATAGCATCTGCGGACTTTACCAGCACATTCTTATTCCTGGTACTCTGATATAGCATAAACTAACCTCCAAAGAAAGATAAATTCACCTATAATAGTAATATAAATCATTTCACTTGTAAAGCAAAAAAATAAATCAGATAAGTTATGAATCTATCTGATTTATTCTACTCACCAGTTTCTACTATCTTAGAATATATTCTTTTAAAAATGCTGGAGCATTTTCAGGGTCTCCATTAAGTGTCATGGTAAAAGAAATACTAAATTTCTCTGAGATTTTCCTGATATTTTGTAAAAATATTTCTAGTAAATCAGAATTGTCTTTTACAATTTTATAAATATCATCTATGTAAATTTGGGAGATATCAAAATTTTCAGAAATGATTCCACAGATAAAGCCATAAAATACACGCAAATCATCAATATCGAACTCAGAAGTGTCTACAAACCTTATTTCATGGTTTAAATCATACATATGATGATTGTTATCATCAATATATATAATATTTCCAGAATCTTCGGTTGCCGAACGGTTAGCCATGTCAATTAATCGTTTGGTTTTCCCGGTACCTTCTTTGTCCATAATAATTTTTATCATGTTGCAATTCCTCCTTTTTAAAATTAGAGTGCTATACAATAAAGATACTACATTACAAAAATAAATTCAAGAAGATATGTTAATTTTGTAAAATATTCGTAAAAGAATATCGTCTTTGAAAAAGATTATAAGGTTGATTTTATTGATATATAGTCTAGCACAATGAGTTAACTTGAAAATTAGCTTACACAAAAAACTGCGGACAAAGGTGTACAATTGTTGAACCCGCATTGTGAAGAGGTATTAGAACTTCCCGGTTTAGTGTCAGAGAAGCAGGCACACTGTTTGAGCAAATCCAGTTTGCACCTGCCTGACACAAGCATTGGAAGTTCTTCGCCTCGAAACTCTTAGAGTGAGTACCATCATATATGGAATGTTGCAGCCGGAAAATCACCATGGAAGGTGATTTTAGGCTTATCCCGGCACGGATGCCGGTATAAGCCGACGGCAAGACATGGAATATATGATGGTACTCAGCCGGGTGAAACAATGCACCTTTGTCCGCAGTATATTTTCATCATTATTTGTGACGGTGCAGTCCGACGAGTTAATTTAATTTTGAACTTGAACCATTATGGATTCCTTTTACGTTATCGTGTTGTTTTTTAGCTATCCTCAGCATAAATAATGCAAAAACTGCCGCAGTTATAACAATACCAACCGGATATGCCAGTGTTGTTGACAGCTTGAATCCTTCTGGAGCTTGTAATATATAAGTTGCACTTACTGCTGTCATAAATACTGCAGGAATGGTTGTAACCCAGTGGGGTTTATTAAATTTCACCATGTAAGCTGAAGCAGCCCACAACATGATCATTGCCAGCGTTTGATTGGACCATGCAAAATATCTCCATACAATATTAAAATCTATTCTGCTCAGCCCTACACCAATTGCTAATAACGGAACTGCAATGTATAACCTTTTTACCAGACTTTTCTGCTCAATATTAAACGCGTCAGCGATTGTCAGCCTTGCACTTCTAAAAGCAGTATCTCCCGAGGTGATTGGACATGCAATAACACCTAAAACTGCCAGGACACCCCCTACAACACCCAACATTGATGTTGATACAGTATGAACTACCGCTCCTTGACCACCTTTTGCCATCGCTGCTGCTAAACCTTCACTGCCGTTAAAGAATGCGATTGCTGCAGCTGCCCATATTAAAGCTATAATCCCTTCGGCAATCATTGCACCGTAGAAAACTCTCCTGCCATACTTCTCATTTGTAATACATCTTGCCATCATTGGGGACTGGGTAGCATGAAAACCACTAATAGCACCACAGGCGATTGTAACAAACAATAGCGACCAGATAGGTAATCCTTTAGGATGTGCATTTACAAAAACGCTGCCTGGAATCGTATAACCTTTAATAATCAGTCCTCCGCCAATACCAACAGCCATGATCAATAAAACTGCACCAAATAAAGGATAAAGTCTTCCTATTAATTTATCAATTGGCAATATGGTTGCAAGGAAATAGTAAATAATGATAACAACCAGCCAAAAGTTAGTATCAAGGGTCTCGGGTGTTAAACTAGCCAGTAGCTTTGCTGGACCGGTCATGAATACTGTTCCTACCAGTATCAAAAGCACTACAGAAAATACCCGCATGAGCTGTCTTACTCCATCCCCTAGATAGATACCAACAATTTCAGACACACTCGCCCCGTTATGTCTCACAGAAAGCATTCCTGAGAAAAAGTCATGTACTGCTCCGGCAAAAATACATCCGAACACAATCCATAAGAAGGCTGCAGGTCCGAATAAAGCTCCTGATATTGCACCGAAAATCGGGCCTAATCCTGCAATATTTAAAAGCTGAATCAAAAATATTTTTTTCCATTCCATAGGTGCATAGTCCACACCGTCTTCTAAAGCAACAGCAGGGGTAGGCCTTTCAGTATCAATGCCAAAAATTTTTTCGACAAACTTTCCATAAACAAAGTAGCCCACTACAAGTAGTACAATGGACAACAAGAATAATGCCATAAAAGAATACCTCCTTAAAGTTATCGTTACTTTCATTATACTACTGCAGCCTTATATCTCATTTTAAATTGAACAAAATGCAGCAATCCGGGTATCAATTGCCCGGATTGCTGCACGAACAGCACGCCACGTTTACATTCCTATCAATTCTTTAAATTGTTTTATCTGGGTTCTGGACACAGGAATCCTGTTTTTTTCATAGCCTTTCATTATAATGTTCAAGTTGTTATTAAACCACATGCTTACCTCTTTGATGTGATTCAGGTTTACTATATAGCTTCTATGAACTTTAAAAAACAATTTGCCGTCTAATTTTTGTTCCAGCTCACCAAAAGAAGTAGTGGATTCGTATTGGTGTGATGTTGTATTAATTAATGTATGTTTACGTTGGGCTTCCAAGTATACAATATCCTTTTGGTCGATGAGTATAAACCGCTCATCAACCCATATACCCAGCTTACCACTGATACCGCCGGCCTGCTCAATAGTATGGATTGCCTTTGTCAGCCTCCCGCTTTGTATACCTTTATTATCAAGCAGATGACGTATTTTACTAATAGTAATACGAATCCTCTCTTCCGAAAAAGGTTTCAGGATATAATCTACTGCATTGATTTCAAAAGCCTCCACAGCATGTTCATCATAAGCCGTGGCAAATATGATAATAGGCGGCGAATTACTGCCTAGTATCATTTTTGCCGCTTCCAGTCCACTCATGCCATACATGTGGATATCCAGAAATACTACATCTGGCTTTAGTTCATTACAAAGTTCTACTGCTTCCTCTCCCGATTGTCCCCTTCCAACAATTTTGAATAAGCTGTCTTCCTTTGTCAGTAAATATTCCAGTTCCTCTCTTGCAGGTATTTCATCATCAATAATTACTGCCCTGATTACCACTAAGCAACTTCACTCCTTTTAACGGCAGGCACTCTTACACATACTGTAGTTCCATACCCCGGTTTACTTTTTATCTCCAATCCATAGGCATTTCCAAAAGCGTTTTTCAGCCTGCTATTAATATTAAGCAGTGCAATTCCTTTATTAGATTCCTCAGGTTTTAACAAGTTTTTGCATTTACCCTCCTCTATGCCTATCCCATTATCTTCTACAAGAATTCTAATTTCATCTTTATGATAAAATGCGCTTACTTTTACAATTCCCCCACCGGCCTTACCCAGCAGACCATGCTTAATAGCATTTTCTACCAAAGGTTGTAATGTCAAAGGAGGTATTTTACATTTTATATTGCCAATATCATACTCCACTTTAAGCTTATCTCCAAATCTTGCTTTTTCAATAGCGACATAGGACTTTATATGCTCAATTTCATCATTTAAGCTTACAAAATCCTTAATGGTATTTAAGTTTTTTCTAAAAAAGTCTCCCAGATGAATTAACAGGCTTCGTGCTTCGTCGGGCTTGGTTCTGCAAAAGGAAACAATCGTATTAATGGCGTTGAATAAAAAGTGCGGGTTAATTTGAGCCTGCAGCGCTTTTAATTCCGCCTTTTCTAAAAGCCTCGCCTGCTCATCTATTATACTTAATTCCATCTGTGTAGAAAAAAGATGCGCCAATCCTTGCGCAAGTTCTATATCCACTTCGTCTATACCGTTAGTCTCTTCACTATAGAGCTTCATTGTACCAATAATCTCTTTTCTTACAAATAGAGGTACTATAACAGCCGAGTTCAAACGGCACCCGTCATGTCTGCATCCAACTTCGCTGTGATTTGAGGCTACCTGGTATTTCCTGGTTTGCAGCGCTTTTCTGGTTGCATCTGTCAGAATATTGTTATTAGGTTTGTGATGGTCAGCACCGGCACCTAAATGGACTAAAATTTTACTTTTATCAGTAAAGGCTACGGCTGCAACCCCTGTCATGGAAAGAATTATTTTTGCTACCTTCTCAAGAGTAACTTCATTAAAGCCATTTCTCATAATGGGCAATGTCTTATTTGCAATACGTAGTGCAAGATGGGCTTTACTCGCTCCTATCCTCTGCTGTTCAGCAAAAATGCCCTCAATAATCAGCATGAACAATGCCGAACCTATGGAATTTATTGTAATCATGGGTAAAGCTATCAATTTAACTAAATCCAGGGCCTGCTCAAAAGGTTTGGCAACAACAAGTATAATTGCCATTTGTACCATTTGCGAAAGAACTGTCACCATAAATGCCTTTAGCCATTTATAAGATGAATTTTTCACATATCTTGCTGCAATTCCCCCTATTGCCCCTTCCAAAACAGTAGCAATAGCACATGCAACTGCAGTAAAACCTCCAATATCAATAGCCCACCGGTGAATACCCGCCAAAAGCCCAGCACCCAGACCTACCCAAAAACCTCCCAGCATTCCTCCGACAACCACACCTATCGCTCTAAAATTTGCTAATGCACCTTTGACCGGTACTCCTGTATAAGTTGCCATGATGCCTAAACTCCCAAAGATACAACATAATGCAATTTTCTCTACTGCACCAATTCTACGGTTAAGAATCAAGCTTTTGAAAAACTTTGTTTTACTTAATACTAAAGCCAGGATAATACCTAACCCCAGATTATTGATTAAACTCATATATATTTGGAACATATTTTTCATTTCAATCACCCTTTAACAAAAATGGGCTATGTTTACACAAAGCCCATTTCTATTGTATCAAAATTATTGAATTGTTCCAATAAAATTTTTTACCAAATTATCTTCCCAATCTCTTTTCAAGAATTTCTTTTTCTTTTTCAAAACCGGGTTTGCCTAAAAGTGCAAACATATTTTTCTTATAAGCTTCTACTCCAGGTTGATCGAAAGGATTAACACCCAGCAGATATCCACTTATTCCACAGGCTTTTTCGAAGAAGTATACCATATTGCCAAAATAGTATTCATCCAGTTGAGGGATATTTAAAACCAGATTGGGTATTTCACCATCGGTGTGGGCTAAAAGTGTGCCTTCAAAAGCCTTTTTGTTCACAAAGTCCATCGTCTTTCCGGCTAAAAAGTTCAGTCCATCAATATTTTCTTTATCTTCAGTTAATATAATATTCTTCCTTGCATTTTCCACATTTAGTACAGTTTCAAATATATTTCTCAAACCTTCTTGAATATATTGACCCATGGAATGCAAGTCCGTTGAAAAATCAACCGCTGCCGGGAATATACCCTTTTTATCTTTTCCTTCACTTTCTCCGTACAGCTGTTTCCACCATTCAGCAAAATAATGCAGTGCCGGCTCATAGTTAACGATTAATTCTGTAGTCTTCCCTTTTCTATAAAGGATATTTCTGATGGCTGCATATTGATAGCATCCATTTTCATTAAGAGAAACCGTTGCATACTCACTGCATGCATCTGCAGCACCTTGCATTATTTTATCTATGTCAGCACCGCTAACAGCAATAGGCAATAACCCTACAGCAGTTAAAACAGAATATCTTCCTCCTACATCATCCGGGATAACGAATGTTTCATATCCTTCCTCATCAGCTAATTTCTTAAGAGCCCCTCTTGCTTTATCAGTAGTAGCATATATTCTTTTCCTTGCTCCGTCTTTACCATATTTCTTCTCGAGCAGTTCTCTAAATACTCTAAAAGCGATTGCCGGTTCAGTGGTGGTCCCGGATTTTGATATTACATTTACCGAAATGTCCTTGTCTTCCAACAGTTCCAGCAAATCAGAGAGATATGTAGAACTAATATTGTTTCCTGCGTAATAAATAGCCGGAGTTTTTCTCTTTGATTGAGGTAAGAAGTTATAGAAAGAATGCCCCAGCATTTCTATAGCTGCCCTGGCCCCTAGATAAGAACCTCCAATTCCGATCACCACCAGTGCATCTGAATCAGATTTTATTTTTTCGGCCGCAGCTTTGATCCTGCTAAACTCTTCCCTGTCATAGGCATTTGGCAGGTCAACCCACCCTAAAAAATCGTTCCCTGCACCACTTTTGTTATGCAGCATGGTATGGGCAAGCTTTATTGCTTCTTCCATGTAAGATAGTTCATGCTCTTTAACAAAGTGAAGGGCTTTTGAATAGTCAAATGCTATTTTTTGCATCATGTGCTAACCTCCTAAGAAAGTGATTAATAAGCAGACTTAAACCCATTGATAAGTCCTAAGCTCTAAACTAGAAATATTTTTCAAAGCTATTCTATTATAATCGTCTTTATAAATCAAGTATCTTTATTCAATTAATTAATAAAAAACCAAATTACCAGTATTCACTTAACCAACTGTTGAAAATCATTATTATCTCTTATTAGATCAAAATCCCGGCATTTTTTTGCATAGTTAACGTTTTCCGGATTCAGTATAATAGCGTGTTTGAGATCTTTAATCGCTTCCTGGGCTTCTCCCTTCAATGCATAACAACATGCTCTATTATAATAACTGGCTTCATGTTTAGAATTTAACCCAATTGCCTTAGTAAAGGCATTAATAGCCTCATCTAATTCGTGCATTTCAAGTAGCAACACTCCTTTATTGCTATATGCGTCAATATAATCAGGATTAAGCTGTAGTACTTTATCATAAGACCGTAGGGCCTCGTGTTTTTTACCCAGGCGTTCTAAAACCACTCCCCGATTAAAATGAGATTTATAGTAACCTGGGTTAATTTTAATAGACGCTTCTATTGCCTCCATAGCTTGTGTATACATTCCCAGTTCTTCAAAAAGGCTTCCTATATTGTTATATGCTATATAATCATCCGGCATGAGCTCAATGACTCTTTTATAATATTCTATCGCCTTTTCTTTTTGCCCCCATTCATCATAAAGATTGGCAATATAAAAATACGCCCTGTCATACATGGGATCCTTTTCTATGGTTTTCTGGTAATACTCCAGTGCCTGCTGCTTTTCCCCTCTGTCATCCAATATGATTGCTATTCCATAATAGGCACCGGCAATGTCAGGATTAATTTCAATAGCTCTTTTATAATATTCTATAGCTTTATCCGGTTCACCCTTTTTGTCGGTAAGAATAGCTATATTATAATAAGATTCCGCCAGAGAGGGGTCAATATCTACAGCTTTTTTGTAAGCAGCTATCGCATCTGACTGTTTTCCCATGTCTTCCATAATATTACCTAAAACAAAATAAGCTATTGGATCTTTATTATCAATACTTATAGATTTTTTCAAAAAGTATAGTGCTTTATTATAATTTCCGCTCTCATAAAACTGTACTGCTAATATTCTGTAATTTTTAGCCCGGTTAATTATTCCTTTTTTCATTATGTTTTTTCACCTTTACTATTTTTTCAACTTTTTACTTTAATGATACTAAAACTGTAAATGTTATTTCAAGTACAGAAAAAATATTTTTTAACTTTACTTTATGAGGTATATCATAGCAATATTTTGATAATAATTACAAATAAAAAAACAGATAGAGGTAGTTTATTATGCGCATACCAAATCATATAGGGATTATACCGGATGGCAACAGGCGTTGGGCAGAGCAAAACGGGCTATCTAAAGAACAAGGCTATGAAAAAGGATTGTACCCGGGGTTAAAACTTTTTAGACTGTGCAAAGAGGTGGGGGTAAAAGAGGTTACATTTTATGGTTTCACTCAAGACAACACTAAGAGGCCTTCTGTACAGGTACAAGCTTTTCAGAAGGCGTGTGTAGACGCAGTTAAGATTTTAGCTCAAGAAGACGCCGATTTACTGGTAATTGGCAATACGGAATCTCCTATGTTTCCAAAAGAACTTCTGCCTTATACTCAACGGACAAAGATAGGAAAAGGTAGAATAAAACTAAACTTTTTAGTAAATTACGGATGGGAATGGGATTTAAGCCGTGTTAGGCAGCAGGCCGAAGAAAACCTTCCTACATCTAAACAATTATTAAAATATTTACATTCCTCCGACGTATCCAGGATAGATTTGATCATCCGCTGGGGAGGGCGCAGAAGATTAAGCGGCCTCCTTCCCGTGCAATCGGTTTATGCTGATTTCTATGTTATTGATGATTATTGGCCTGATTTTAAAGAACAACATTTTTATGATGCCCTACAATGGTATCAGCAGCAAGACATTACGCTAGGGGGATAAATTCAATTACAGACTAAAAACTATCTCATCCCCCTATCCCTTTCCTTAGCAGCTGCACATAGTCCGGTAACCAATACCCCCATAATCGCACCTACAAAAACTCCTGATAAGAATATTAACGTCCAATGCATATAAGTACCTCCAGATTATTCATGATTTTAATATTATTATATGCACTGTACTCAAAAATCACCCGAATCACATCATCTTAATCTTATAATTATTCTGCCCTCAAAATTGAAACCACCATTTTATTGCCTTCTACGTAGGCTTTAATTTTTATTGGATAGCTTTTCGTATTTTTGAATTTCAAGTCTAAAGAGCCATAGGCAACGGCAGCGTCTTTTCCCAGGGGTAGGTAATGTATGTCTTTAGAATGGGAATGCCGCTCTATTATTTCTAAACCTGCCAGTTCTGCTGCATTGTACAATGTACTGCTTACCTGGCATATTCCTCCGCCCTCTTCATAAGCCCTTTTATTTTTTATTATAACGATAGCTTTTTTAAAACCTCTTTCCGGCAGTCTCTCGCCTACGACAGAATTAAAAGAAAAGGTTTCTCCAGGTTGGATGACATATCCGCTTATCTTTTGCGATGCAAGGTTTATATTGTGCACTCTTGTCCTGCTCCTGTCTAAAATAGTGGTCTTAAAAGAACTAATAACACCATTGACCTCTATCGGTGGTTCCGGTGTTGGGGTTGGTGTCGGCATCGGTGTGGGTGTCGGCGTTGGAACCGGTGTCGATATCGGCGCTGGTGTCGGTGCTTCGACGACATCAGGCAGGGGTTTTTGCGGCGGTTTAGGTTCATTTTTAGCGCAGGATGCCACAATAAAGCTTATAAGTATACATATAGAAATAATAAACTTATAACTTTTCTTTTTAATCATTGAATAATCACTCCAATAATTTAGTGAGTCTTTTTTTATTGTTATACATAAAGAGCAAATCATTCAATGAAAATATTTCAATTTACACTCAACGGCTGTATTTCCAACTCCATATTTCTTTCCAGTAATTCATATGCATAATCCCTTGCTTTTTCAATATTATCAAACAAAATATTTTTTTCATTAATTTTCTCTCCATACATTTTCATTAATACATTATGAGGTTTTTTCTGTAAGCGCGTAATAAGCAAATATCTTCCTTCTTTAACAATCCTGGAATGATATTTTAATAGAGCAGTTGCAGCCGTTTCATCAATTACAGGAACACGCGACATATTTAAAATAACTACTTTACTCCTGCAATTTTCAATAGTTTCCAATATATTATCTATCGATCCAAAAAATAACGGTCCTGGTACAGTATAAACCATAATTCGTTCAAAAGGCCCAGTCCTCATAATATTTGATTTTTCCAATCCCGTCTTACTCATCTTATATGTAAATAACACCATAGAAAGTACCAATCCAACTGCAACAGCTACAGTTAAATCTATTGCAACCGTTAATACCATGGTAATAATCATTACTGCAGCATCGGATTTCGGTACATTTTTAATTGTTTTTAGACTTTCAAACTCAATCATTTTGATAGCCGTTATCATCAAAATTCCTGCAAGTGCAGCTTTAGGAATCATTGCTGCAAGCCACCCAAACTGCAGGGTAACAATAAGTATAAGAATCCCATGAAGTATACCTGAAAGCTTCGTTCGTCCTCCATTATTAACATTAACGGCAGAACGCACAATTGCTCCTGTACCCATCAACCCTCCAAAAAATGGTGCAATAAAATTGCCTATTCCCTGCCCTACCAGCTCTTGATTGCTATCACTTTTTGAGTCAGTCATATCATCTACTATAATAGCAGATAATAAAGATTCTATACTCGCAAGCATACACAATGTAATTGCACTCGGAATAATTACTGCAAAGTCCAATCCTGCAAATTGCGGTATATGTAACTTTGGAAATCCTGACGGTATTTGACCTATGCGAGCTATATCAGGAAAAAAGTGAAGTGAAATAGGAGTTGCAATAATCAGCCCGACTAAGGACGCAGGTATCAATGTTGTTATTCTAGGAAGTAGCAGCATAATTCCTATTACAATTAGAGCAATAATGGGAGAGTTTTTAAAATCACTTATTTGTTTTAAGAATATGAGTATACCTATTCCATTTGTAAAACCTATCACGACAGGTTTAGGAATAAACCAATAGATCGTTATAAAATCATTACTCTAGCTGTAAAACGGCCCTGAACTTTTATCGGACTGTTCCTCTAAAATATTAAAAAGTTGAGTAAGTTCAGCCAAAGTAATTGTACTATTTGTTTCTTGTTTTGAATATTCTTTTAAATAATAGATGATATGTTTAATATTATCGTGTAAATCAAAGTTATTTCGTTTGTCATTTTTCACAATATTTATTAGATTAGTAATTGTATCCATTACGTCCCTCCTATATAATATATTGTGAACAGTTTATTAAAAAAATATGCGAGGTGTTTTTATGACCGGATATGTTATCGCAGCTGTCATTGCTTTGGTGGTGCTAAGTTTAATATCAAAAGCGCTTAAATTTGTTTTTAAAATAGTTATATTCCTTGCAGTGGTAGCAATTTGTGTAGCATTGCTTAAAAATTTTGCTCCTGCACTATTTTAGAAATTTCATGTAAGATATGCATACCGTACACATAATTTTTATATACAAATTAACAGAGTTCATCTGTAATTTATTGCATAAAAGCCGTGGAAACAAATCCACGGCTTTTTATTATTTAAAATTCCAACTAACCTCTTATCAAGTATTCCAGCAATCTTTGTGTATCTTCCGGTTCATAGGCGATAATTTCAATCTCATCAATTTTTGCTTCAGCGAACATCTTTGTAAGCATAATATATTGACAAAGTTTAGATTTTAGGTTCAACCTGTCCCCTTCAGATGTAATAAGCTCAACCTTGCCATGACACTTATCCAGTACCTCAAAAAATTTGTTTACATCAGTAATATTTTTAACCTTCATCTATACCATCCTTTCTGTATATAACATGATAATATCATTATACAACTTATAATGCTTAACGTCCAGCATTATGCCATATCCATAGAACTTATTTTTCGTTCTGTTTTCTTATCGTTTTCATTTTCATTGTAATCCTTGCCCTCAACAATTCTTGATTCAATTTTTGTTGCTTCCATAATTTTTTCCATGAGTATTGTTTTAATGTCGGAGATGTCATCTTTCAAATTGAAATTGGACTTGATTTCCTTAAGTTTATTGTCATTATCCAGGTCCATCAAGTCAATGTCCAAGCACTTTTCTCCTGAACAAAGCCTAAAAAGTCCCTTATACTCATAATAATCCTCGGTGATGTTTAAGTTGACTACCTTCAAATCTTTACATAACATTTTCATTTCCTCCTATCATTTTTTGTTGATTATTAAATACCCATAAATTCTACTTTTTAAGCAAAAAAATAAATATACTACTGCTAAAATATGAATGTATTTTGCTTTAAATGATTATTTTTGTTGCTTTTCATGCTTTTTTAACCAAACCAAGTTTATTTTAAAATATTTTTTTGATAATATTGATAACAAATCTATTTTCTTTGGAAAGGAGTGTTTTTTATAATGCCAGAACAAATTAGACAAATCGCTCAAAGGATTAGAGAATTACGTGAAATTGCAGGTATATCAGTAGAAGATTTGGCAGAAGAGTTTAAAATTTCTAAAGAGCTGTATGAACAATATGAAAGTGGTAACGTCGATATTCCCGTGAGTTTCCTTTATGAAGTTGCAAATAAATTTAATGTTGAATTAACCGCCATTTTAACAGGAGAAGGACCAAGGCTTCACATTTATTCTCTGGTAAGAAAGGATAAAGGATTAAGCGTAGAGAGAAGAAAACAATATAAATATCAAAGTCTGGCCTATAATTTTGTACATAAAAAAGCTGAGCCGTTTTTAGTAACAGTAGACCCTCTGCCAGCAGATGCTCCTATTGATTTTAACACGCATCCCGGCCAGGAATTCAATTATGTTGTCGAAGGTACCCTAAAAGTAGTTATCCATAATCATGAAATCATTTTAAATGAAGGGGATTCTCTCTATTTCGATTCAAATTACAAGCACGGCATGAAAGCAATGAATGGCAAACCGGCTAAATTTTTAGCAATGATTATATAATTATAAGTAAAAGGTGTGAGGTATTTACGATGTTGGAAAAATTCGTTAATAAACAAAATTTTAGTTCGTATGAAGATTTTGTACAAAACTTTAAAATAAATGTTCCGGACAACTTTAATTTTGCTTATGATGTTGTAGATGAACTGGCAGTTAACTCGCCAGATAAAATTGCGCTGGTATGGTGTAATGATTCCGGTGAAAATATTAACTTTACTTTTTCCCAGTTAAAATATTACAGCGATAAAACTGCAAACTTTTTCAAGTCTGTAGGTATTAAAAAAGGCGATCCCGTCATGCTTGTTTTAAAAAGGCGCTATGAATTCTGGTTTTGTATTCTCGCCCTTCATAAAATTGGTGCTATTTGTATTCCGGCTACCCACCTGCTTACGACGAAAGACTTTATTTACAGGAATAACGCTGCTGATGTAAAAATGATTGTTTCTGTAGCTGAAGTCGAAGTGGTGCAGCATATTGAAGAAGCACAGAAAGAGTCTCCCTCTTTGCTTTATAAGGTAATGGTAGGAGGAAATCGTGAAGGATGGTATGATTTCAATAGCGAAATTGAAAAAGCGGATGAAAATTTCGTTAAACCCACCGGCAAAGATATGACTACCAATGAAGATATCTCGCTTCTTTATTTTACATCCGGAACAACAGGGCATCCTAAAATGGTTCAACACAATTTTACATACCCATTAGGCCATATTCTTACGGCAAAATACTGGCAAAATGTGCAGGAGGACGGGCTCCATTTTACAGTAGCAGACACCGGTTGGGCAAAGGCCGTATGGGGTAAAATTTATGGGCAATGGATTTGCGGAAGTGCAGTTTTTGTATATGACTATGACAAATTTATTCCCAAAAACCTTTTAGAAGTACTTGAAAAATATCAGATTACTACATTTTGTGCGCCTCCTACTATTTATAGATTCCTCATTAAAGAGGATTTAACAAAATATAATTTAAAAAGTTTAAAATACTGCGTTATTGCCGGTGAACCGTTAAATCCTGAAATCTACAATCAATTTTTAAAAGCAACAGGAATTAAGCTTATGGAAGGCTTTGGCCAGACCGAATGTACCGTTGCCATTGCCACTTACCCCTGGATGGAACCTCGTCCGGGTTCAATGGGAAAACCGTCTCCAGGGTACAATATTGATCTGGTGGATGAAGATGGTAATTCCTGTGATGTAGGGGAGGAAGGACAAATTGTTATACGTACAGATAAAAGTAAGCCTGTAGGGATGTTTGATGGGTATTATCGTGATAAAGAGAGAACAGAAAAAGTGTGGTACGACGGTGTTTATTATACCGGCGATATGGCATGGCGGGATGAAGATGGTTATTATTGGTTTGTAGGCCGGGCCGATGATGTCATTAAGAGCTCGGGCTACAGGATAGGACCTTTTGAAGTGGAAAGCGCTTTGCTGGAACATCCTGCAGTTTTAGAAACTGCTATTACAGCGGTTCCTGATCCTATAAGAGGGCAGGTCGTTAAGGCTACAATTGTGCTGGCAAAAGGATATACTCCATCGGATGATTTAAAGGTAGAACTACAGGAACACGTCAAAAAGGTAACTGCACCTTATAAATATCCGAGAATCATTGAATTTGTCAATGAACTTCCTAAAACAATCAGTGGAAAAATACGCAGGGTTGAGTTAAGGGAAAGAGATAAAAACAAATAGAAAAAGAGCGGTACATTTTTTACTGTACCGCTTTTGTTATGTATTTTATTATTACATCTATTCCGTTATAAATCGGCTACTCGCTAAGTGCATCATAATTACTTCTGGATAGATAGTTAAGAAAATATTAGAGAATTGTTAAATTTTCTGCATTTTGCATTCTCAATTCTGCACTGGTTTTGGGTGGTTTTGGTCCAAAATACTGGTAAAGATCGCACTTTAGCATGCCGTTGTATAACTTTCTTTTCTTATCGGCTTTTTTCCCAAAATGGTCCTCAAATTTCTCATGGGATGTAAGAATATAATAAGACCATGTGTCAAATTTTTTAAACACCTGTCCCATTTGCCTATAAAGTTTTTCTATCTCTTTAATTTCTCCCAACCGCTCACCATAGGGAGGATTGCAAATAATACACCCATATTCCTCCTGCGATTGTATTTCAGCTACAGGGAGTTGCTTGATGGTTATGTACTCCTCCACCCCGGCTAATGAGGCATTTTCCTTTGATAAGGCAGCGGCTTTGGGGTCAATATCTGACCCGTAAATATGAAAATCTGCATTATTCTTTATTTGTTCATGAGCTTCCTTTCTCGCTTTCCACCATAAATCCTTAGGTACCCTATCCCAATTTTGGGAAACAAATTCTCTTTCTAACCCTGGAGCAATATTTGCTCCGATTAAAGCTGCTTCAATAGGAATTGTACCCGAACCGCAAAAGGGATCAATAAATGCTTTACCCGGCTTCCATACACTTAACATTACCATTGCAGCAGCTAATGTTTCCCTCAAGGGTGCTTCATTCGCATTTTCCCTGTATCCGCGCTTATGAAGCCCTTCTCCGCTGGTATCTATCATCAGGGTAGCCTTGTCTTTAAATAATGAAAATTGTATCTGATAACGCGGGCCTTTTTCTTCAAACCATGTTTGATTATATTTTTGCTTTAATTTCTCTACCACTGCTTTCTTTATAATAGATTGGCAATCAGGGACACTAAAAAGCTTTGATTTCAAAGAATATCCCTTAACAGGAAATTCTGCATCCTCTGGAATCCAATCAAACCACGGAAGCGCTTTAGTTTTTTCAAAAAGCTCATCGTAGGTAGTTGCTTCAAATTCACCCAGTTTAACTAATACACGCTCAGCAGTGCGCAGCCAGAGATTTGCCCTGCAGATAGCATATTCATCTCCACGGAATGTAACACGGCCATCTTCCACTGATATTGTTTCATAACCCAAGTCCCTTACTTCCTTTGCTGTAAGTGCTTCCAATCCAAAAAGTGTAGGCGCTATCAATTCTATTTGAGCCATATTATCTCTCCTTCTAAGTCATAATCATGCATCTTAAGTTTCCGAAAAAATCTTAATTATCTATAGCTTCTGCCTGATATAAGTTTATACTTCCTTATTATTTCTGCATTTTTTTATTATTTCCTTCTACTGCCTAAAAATTATATTTAGGTATTAAAAAACCTCCGATAGTAAACGCTATCGAAGGTTTTAATGCTATTTATATCACGCCATGTCAATACTATACTTTTTCTCATATTCTGCATACATTTGCTGATATTCTTTCGTCTTATTCTGATGAACATGCTTCAAATACTGGTGAGGATCAAAATCAGCTTCGGGAGAACGCAGCTGTTCGACAGATATGCCAATATTGGAACAATGGTCGGCAATTCGTTCCAGGTTATTTACGATATCCAGGAATATTACACCAGCTTTAAGATTACATTTTTGCTGCGCCAATCGGTCAATATGTCTAATCCGCAGTGTCTCTTTAAGCAAATCGATGATATCTTCACATGGCTGAATCTTCTTCGCCAGTTCTATATCCTGATTTTCATAAGCTTTTATAGCTAAATCCATAATTTCTTTAACTGCATCAGTAATTACCGTTAGTTCATGTTTTGCAAGATCAGAAAATTCAATTTCTTCCTGAACAATATAAGAAGTAATTTCAGCCAGGTTAGTAGCATGGTCCCCAATTCTTTCTATATCGGTAATAACATGAAACAATCCGGATACAACTTTATTTTCTTCTTTACTTAAAGGCTCGTCCGCTATCTTTATAAGGTATTGTGTAATATTTGATTCCATTTCATCAATAATATTCTCATTTTCTTCTATTGTTCCTATAGAACTTGTACTTTTATTAAGAATGGAATCCATGCTTAATAAAACATTTTGTTGTGCTACTTTCCCCATACGTGTTACTTCTTTTACTGTTTGAGATACAGCTACCGATGGAGTAGTAAGAAATCTTTCATCCAGGTATTGCTGTGTTTTAGCTTCTTCTTTACCCCTTACTGTAAGATGGGCTAGCTTAACCAATATTCCAGAAAACGGAAGAAGCAATAGGGTATTGATAATATTAAATAAGGTATGGAAATCTGCGATAACTCCACGATTAATAGAATGATTCCAAAAAGAAAAACCTATAATGCTTTGATATGCATAAATTCCAATTAAAAATATAATTGTGCCGATAATATTGAAAAACAGGTGAATCATCGCTGCTTTTTTGGCATTCTTATTTGCTCCAATACTGGACAATAATGCTGTAACGCATGTCCCAATATTCTGTCCTAAAATAATAGGTACTGCCGATGAAAAAGTTACCAGTCCGGTAGAAGCTACTGCCTGAAGAATACCAACCGAAGCACTGCTGCTTTGTATAATGGCCGTTACGCCGGCACCTACCAGGACACCCACAATAGGATTGCGAAAAGCTGTAAATGCCTGCTTAAATTGCGGTAAATCCCTTAATGAATGAACAGCACTTTCCATCGTGCCCATTCCTATAAACAAAATACCAAATCCGGCCAGTATGGTACCTATATTATTCAGCTTCTTTTTCTTACTGAACATGACAAGCGCTACGCCTACTGCAATTGCCAGCGGAGCAAGTGTCTTAGGCTTAAGTAATATAAAATACCATGCGTTTGCGCTGATATCCCCTAATCTTATAATCTGCGCAGTAACAGTTGTTCCGATATTAGCACCCATTATTACTCCAACTGCCTGGGTCAGCTTCATTACGCCTGCATTTACAAAACCGACCACCATAACGGTAGTAGCACTGCTGCTCTGAATAAGTCCTGTTACCAACGTACCCACAAGCACTCCTTTAAAAATATTGCTGGTCATGGCTTCAATAATTTTCTGCATTTTTTCTCCGGCAGCTTGTTCCAGACCATCCCCCATAATCTTCATGCCGTACAGGAATAGGCCCAATCCCCCGAACAGAGTAAGAAAATCAGTAATACTCATAAATAACCCCCTGAAAACATTTTTACAATTTCATAACTTTTTATTAACACCCAGTTAATAATTTTAACATAAATTTTACATTGGTAAAAGACTTTTTTCGACATTCTTTGATAAAAAATAATATTATCATAAGGACAAAAGCGCATTGTTCCATAGTTTTTTGCGCAAGCTATTTCTTTAAATAGGCAACAAAAAAGTAGAGTATGAAATTTCATACTCTACTTTTTTTATGATAATCCCTTTCCCATTATACATAAAACAGCAATTCGGCATATGTTGGCATTGGCCACAGCGCTGCATCCACCAGAGTTTCTAGTTTATCGCCGTCAACTCTTAGTCTGCCCATTGCAGCGAACACTTCATCTCTATAGAAGCAAGCCTGTTTATAAGTATCTCCGTGCATATTTGCAGCTTCAGCAGTAACTTTTTCTAACGTTGCAATATTCTTTTTGAAAGATACCAGTGTTGCAGAAACTTCACGCAGCATTTCTTCCTGAACGCTTATATCAGCATCTACTCCTGCAGCCTTAACTGCATTTATGGAAGAAGCTAATTCATTTGTGTACTTAACCACAGCAGGTAATATCTGTCGCTTCGCCATATCAAGCATGGTCAAAGCTTCAATATTAATCTGCTTGATATAGTTTTCTAAATGTATTTCATAACGTGAATGCAATTCTGTACTGCTAAATACCTTATGTTTCTCAAAGAGTTTTATTGACTTCTCACTAATTAAATAGGGTATAGCTTCAACAGTAGATTTAATATTAGGCAGTCCTCTTCTTTCTGCCTCTTCTACCCACTCTTCAGAATATCCATTACCATTGAAAATAACTCTCTTATGGTTTACAACAATTTCTTTCAGGAGGGCTTGAACTTCCGCGTTAAAGTCACTGGCACCTTCCAGTCTGTCTGCAATCTGACACAATGTTTCCGCCACTATCGTATTGAGTACCACGTTTGGACCGGAAATAGAAGCGGAAGAAGGCACCATTCTAAATTCAAATTTGTTACCGGTAAAGGCAAACGGGGATGTCCTGTTTCTGTCAGTAGTATCTTTTGGCAATGCAGGAAGTGTAGAAACACCAATCTTTAATTCTCCGCCCTGTTTAGAAGATTTTGCTGTACCTGCAACTTCTAATTGTTCTAATATATCTGTCAACTGTTCACCGAGGAAAACGGAAATGATAGCCGGCGGCGCTTCATTTGCACCCAATCTGTGGTCATTTCCCGGGTTTGCAGCAGATACTCTAAGTAATTCAGCATAATCATCAATCGCTTTAATGACGGCACAAAGGAATACAAGAAATTGTGCATTCTCATGAGGGGTATGACCGGGATCCAACAGGTTCTGGCCATCATTAGTGCTCATGGACCAGTTATTATGTTTTCCCGAACCATTAATTCCTGCAAATGGCTTTTCATGCAGTAAGCAGGCTAGTCCATGTCTTGCCGCCACCTTTTTTAACATTTCCATCGTCAACTGGTTATGATCAGTAGCAATATTGGTAGTGGAAAAAATAGGAGCGATTTCATGCTGTGCGGGAGCAACTTCGTTGTGTTGAGTTTTTGCAGATACCCCCAGTTTCCAGAGTTCGATATTTAACTCTTTCATGAAAGCAGAAATTCTTTCCTTAAGTGTTCCAAAATAGTGGTCTTCCAATTCTTGACCTTTTGGAGGCTTAGCACCGAATAAAGTACGTCCGGTGAATACAAGGTCTTTTCTTTTATTATAAAGTTCTCTATCTACAAGGAAATATTCCTGTTCAGGCCCAACAGTACTGATAACCCTTGTTGCAGTAGTATTGCCAAATAATCTCAAAACACGAAGCGCTTGCTTTGATAAGGCTTCCATAGAACGTAAAAGAGGTGTTTTCTTATCCAAAGCTTCTCCAGTATAGGAACAGAAAGCAGTAGGGATGCAAAGCGTCACGCCTGCCGCATCTTCTTTTAAGAAAGCAGGAGAAGTACAATCCCAGGTAGTATATCCTCTTGCTTCAAAAGTTGCTCTTAATCCCCCGGATGGAAAAGAGGACGCATCAGGCTCTCCTTTGATAAGTTCTTTACCGGAGAATTCCATTATCACTTTACCTTCAGCAGTTGGAGATATGAAAGAGTCATGTTTCTCAGCGGTCACCCCTGTCATCGGTTGGAACCAGTGGGTATAATGGGTTGCACCTTTTTCAATCGCCCAGTCTTTCATAGCACTTGCTACTACTTCTGCAACTGCAGGGTCTAAAGGCAATCCTTCATCAATAGTCTTTTTCAAAGCTTTATATGTCGCTTTTGGAAGACGTTCTCTCATTACAGCATCGTTAAATACATTAGAACCAAATACATCAGTTAATTTAGCAGCCTCACATTTCATAGTTGGTTTTACCCCTTTCTTTTTATTAAACTCTATAAAAAAGCAAAAAGCGCCTCATTAAAACATATATAAACATACATGTTTTAGAAACGCCATTGTTTCGATTTAAAATTTATTTTCTTATTTAAGATAATACTATGTTTCTCTTAAAAATGCAAGATAAATTTTATAAAATTTTATTTTAAAAAGTCTTCCCTAATCTTTACTACCTCGCCAGCCATCCACCATCTACTGCAATAGTATACCCATTCACATAATTAGATGCATCTGATGCGAGAAATACAACCGGTCCCTCCAGGTCTTCCGGCAACCCCCATCTTCCAGCCGGAATTCTGTCTAAAATTGCTTTGTTCCTTTCTTCATCTGCTCTCAAAGGTGCAGTATTATCTGTAACCATATATCCCGGTGCAATGGCATTAACATTAATATTGTATTTAGCCCATTCATTGGCCAACAAGCGGGTAATCCCCATTACACCACTCTTACTTGCTGTGTAGGAAGGTACCCGAATTCCTCCTTGGAAGGAAAGCATGGATGCAATATTAATAATTTTACCGCCTGTTCCTTGTTTAATATATTGCTTTGCAACAGCCTGACTGAAGAAGAAAAGCGTTTTTAAATTAATATTCATGACGTCATCCCAGTCTTTTTCAGTAAACTCAATTGCATCAGCTCTTCTGATGATCCCTGCATTGTTTATTAATATATCAATCTTTCCAAAGTTTTCTACAGTTTTATCAATGATTTCTTGTATGGGCTCTATACTTAACAAGTTAGCTCTTAATTCTAGAAACCTTCGCCCTATGCCCTCCACTTTTTCCTTTGTCTCAGACATACTCCCAGAGCTAACCCCTACAATATCCGCACCGGCATCTGCAAGTGCAAGAGCCATTCTCTGGCCCAATCCTTTGCTTGCACCAGTTACAATTGCTACTTTACCGGAAAGATTAAATTTTTCTAGTATCATTTTCCTACCTCCAATTTTATAGCCTGTATCTTTACTTCAACTCATTCATCGGTACAGCGTCCATATCCGTGAATGTTTGATTTTCTCCAACCATTCCCCAGATAAATGTGTAATTTCTGGTACCTACCCCGGAATGAATAGACCAGCTTGGAGAAATAACAGCTTCTTCATTTCTCATTACGATATGTCTTGTTTCATTAGGCTCTCCCATTAAATGGAATACAACAGCTTCTTCAGGCATATCAAAATACAAATACACTTCCATTCTGCGGTCATGGGTATGACATGGCATGGTATTCCATACATTGTTAGGCTCCAGTACTGTCATACCCATCAAGAGCTGGCAGCTTTTTAGAACCTTCGGATGGACATATTGGTAAATTGTTCTTTTGTTTGATTCTTCCAGTGAACCAAGATGAATAGGATTCGCATTGCTAATCTCAATTTTAACTGTTGGATAGCTAGTATGGGCCGGTGCACTGTTAAAATAGAATTTTGCAGGGTTACTGCTATCAGCACTGGAGAATACAACATCCTTTGCCCCCATACCAATATATAGGCCATCTCTTGCTTCGAGAGTATATTCTGTACCATCAACCGTAACAATACCCTTAGCCCCTATATTGATAATACCGATTTCCCTTCTTTCAAGGAAATAATCAGCACCTATTTCCTTGCCTGCTTCCAGCTTAATAGGCTGGGTAGGACAAACGCCTCCAACAATAATTCTGTCCACGTGGCTGTATACCATCTTGATTTCTCCAGGAATAAACAATCCTTGAATTAAAAAGTCTTGACGAAGTCTTTCAGTAGTATAGTTTTTTGCATCTGTCGGATTTGCAGCATATCTAATTTCCATAATTCAAAACCCCCTGATAAATATTTTTTTATTTAACAGCTGCTTAAATCAGCTGCAACAAACGCTTAAGATAATTATTCTCCCAACTCAAAACTCCGGCTTCCGGGCTTTTTACCACATGATTCCCGTATCATCAGTTTATGTTTGATTATAGTCTTTATACATGACACTTCATCGTCAGTTATCAATTGCAATAAATTATCCACTGCAACAGTTCCCATCTTTTTAAATGGTACATGTACGGTGGTTAACGCAGGCTTAAAATACTGGGCAGTTTCCACATCATCCATGCCAACTACAGCAATATCCTCCGGAACTTTATATCCTTGTGATTGAGCTATATGAATAAATTTCATTGCATGGGAATCACAAATCGCGAAATATGCTGTAGGCATACATTCTTTGGAAAACATTTTTCTCAAACTGTTTTCCCATTCGTCCGGTGTCTCTACTTCATAATAATACTTGTTTGACACTTTTATTTCATTTTCTTGCAACGCTTTTTTATAACCCTCCAGTTTATCCCTATCTACTTTAAATTTTTGAGGATTTCCACACACCGCAATATTTCTATGACCCTTTTGTATAAGATAACTAACCATTTCATAAGCTGCCTGCTTTAAATCTACCGCAACATAACTGATGGCCGGATCATCCATCACTCTGTTCACAAAAACATGAGGAATTCCTTTAGCAAGCAACATTTCTGCTTCTCTTTGCTCGTCTTCTATGTTTTTCCCAATAACAATGACACCCTTTAACTTTTCACCCATATTCCAGCGTGTATAGTCATGAATAATTTGCTCTCCGGTTCTTCGTACCAAATGAACTCTTACTCCTTTTTCATCTGCTCTTTGAGCAATTCCCTGCACTACTTCGGTGAAGCCTTTAAAAGATTCAAAATTGTTTGAGGTGCTTATTTCAATTACTATATTTTGCTGTTTATAGATGGCATCCGTTTTATAATTCAATTGTTCCATCGCCTGAATAATTGCCTTTTTTGCTTCTGCGCGAACATTACTGCCATTTAAAAATCTAAATACTGTACTTCTGGATACTCCCGATACTTTAACTATATCATCAATGGTTGCCACTTAACTTCCTCCTGCACCAACAAAAATATCATATAAGTGATACTTTTATTCCACTTATATGATATTATATTCTACATGTATTTAAAAATTCCTGCTAATTTTCGAATTTTGTATGAATAGTTTTGTTAGAAAATATTCTTTAACCACTCAAGCAGCTTGACAATAAATCAAATCTGCTGTTTTCTTAAATTAAAATCGAGTAGAAGCTGAATAATTATTTTATTCAGCGTCCTCTCACACCACCGTACGTACCGTTCGGTATACGGCGGTTCATTAAGATTTAATGTACAATTAGATACCTCTTTGATAAACTCTTGTAACCTATGTCTTCGAAGTATTTATTTGTAAGAGTCATATTGAGTATTTGGCTATTGGATATTCTCCAGTAGCCTTTTCTCGTATTAGCGTATATCCAGGCTTTCTGTTTTTCTAATCCTAATTTTACTAGATTATCGTATTTTGTTTTTATCTTCTTCCATTGTTTCCATATACATGCTCTTAGTCTACGCCTTATCCATTCGTCAAGGGCTTTCATTATTCTTTTCGCATCTGCTAATCCAAAGTAGTTAACCCATCCTGTCGTTATCTGATTCAATCTACGTATTCTATATTCCATACTTATTCCCTTGTTTCGATTGGTTATTTCTCTTACTTTTTCCTTAAGCCTTTTGATGGATTTTTCATGGATTCTTATTCTTACTTCGTTTTCTTTTGTGTAAAACGAGAATCCTAAGAACTTTCTTTTCCATGGTCTATCTACAGCACTTTTTGCTTCATTGACTTTTAGTTTTAATTTGGTTTCTATGAATTTCTTTATGCTTTTCATTACTCTGTTTCCTGCTGACCTGCTTTTTACGTATATGTTGCAATCATCTGCATACCGACAGAATTTATGCCCTCTTCTTTCTAGTTCTTTGTCTAGTTCATCTAACATTATGTTTGCTAATAGCGGACTTAATGGCCCTCCTTGTGGTGTCCCTTCTTCTGTTGCTACTTTGATTCCATTTATCATTACTCCTGATTCTAAGTATCTTCGTATCAGCTTCAGTACTCTTTTGTCTCCTATCCGCTTTTCTAATTTAGTCATCAGTATGTCGTGGTTTACTCTGTCAAAGAACTTTTCTAAGTCTATATCTACTACCCATGTGCATCCTTCGTTTATATATACTTCTGCGGCTGTTACTGCATCTTTTGCACTGCGTCCTGGTCTGAATCCATAGCTATTTTCCGAGAATGTATGGTCGTATATTCCACTTAGTATTTGGGCTATTGCTTGTTGTATTAGTCTGTCTAGTACTGTAGGTATTCCTAGTAGTCTTGTTCCTCCATCTGGTTTTGGTATTTCTACTCTCAGCACTGGTTGTGGTTTATACTTTCCTTCCAGTAATTGTTGCTTTATGGTCGGCCAGTTTTCTTTGAGATACGGTAGAAGTTCATCTACTTCCATCCCATCGACTCCATGGCTTCCTTTATTTGCAACTACTCGCTTGTATGCTTCTTTCATGTTTTCTCGGTCTAGTATCATTTCAAGCAGATTACTGGTGTATCTTTGTACATTGTTTCTTCTATCTTTTGACGCCGATGATATACTATGCACTTCCGCTGTCTCTTGAAATTCCATTTCTTGATTGAGCGGATAGCCTCTTTGTTGAGTTGTCTGCAGTCTTTGCATATCTTTCGAGTTCATAAGATTTCCAAAACCTCCTAATGTTCGGTCCTTCCTTATCTATTCATGACTAGATAAGTACTATGACCTCTGCTGACTTCTCAAGGTTCAGCCATACATCACTGTATGGGTTGTCATTTCGGAGTTCACTTTAATGACTCGTCCTTGAGACCTCCCCGGGTAAGAACGATAACCTTCATCTCGTCTATCTGCCAGATTTACTGTATGGAGTTCGGGTAGTGTTGGACTTCGTTTTGTTTAGCAAACTCGTCCGCCCCAATTCAGCCTCTTATCTGGTTTTTGTTCATCAGACCGAGATTTTGCCTACCACTTCCTTCAGATTCCACCTCGCGATGGACACCCTTGCGGTTCAGCTAGTGGTTCCCACTACCAAGCCCACAGCGGACTTTCACCGCCTAGTTATCGCCCATGCCGGGCGCACTAAAAAACAGTACCGTAAAAAATTACAGTACTATTTTTATATCAGGGAATTATGCAAGAGGCTGAGGTCTATAAATTAAGTGCAAAACATTGCCTTCAGGGTCTCTAAAGAAGAATGTCTTTATTCCGGCAGCGGAAACTGCAGGTTCAGAAACAACCTCAACTTTTTCTGCCAACAATTTATCAACCATTTCTTCAAAGTTATCAACCGACAATGCAAGGTGTCTGATACCACTTACCTTGTCTCCTACTACGCCTCCATTTTCTCCTGTTTTTACAAACTCAATCATCGCTCCATCCGGTGCCATAAGGAAATAGGTACCTTTTCCATTGTCGTATACCACTCTAAATTCAAACATTTTTATGTACCAATCCTTTAGAGCAGCAGTGTCCTTTGCAAAAATAGCAACATGCTCAATTCCTTTTATCACGATGATTCCTCCTTATTATTAGTTTGAAACTTAGAGCCAGGAGTTGGGAGTTCTATATTGCAGAACTCCCGCCCATTACCCTCCATTAAAATTGTCTTTCAAGGAAACTCCAGAAGTTTCCGCCAAATATTTTTTCAACGTCCCGTATAATTTCATCTTCTTTTATAATCCAGCCTGTGGCAAGAATATCACTATATTTGTCAAATAATACATCAGCAATAATTTTTCTGGAATGAGACCATTTATAAATTAACTGGTCAAGGACTCTTGCGTCTGAATGCTGAGGAATAACACTTGGGCCGAGAAGTTCAAATCTCATTCTTGTCATTTCTTCTATCAAGCTTGGATTATTTAGGAACCACCAGCAGCCAAATACCAGTAAGTTTCTGAATTTTCTGGCAGCTACACATAATTCATGCTGATTTTCCCTCGCAAGCATTGTTACCAGAAACTTATTCTTTGGATATTTCGCACATAAGTATTCTACAGTACTGATATCACTTTTACCTACACTATCCCCCGCAACTCGTAAATAGGGATTGGTTAGTTTTTTAACCCCTATCATCATTGCAAAAGGAACATTTCTTTCTCTTGAAACAGGAATGATACATTCTTCAACAATTCTCGATCTTGCTGAATCTTCTGGTACTACAAAAGCAGGTGGCAATGAAGCAGCCATATATACCGGATTCATTCTATCAATCCAGTCATTTAAGAAACGGCGAATTTCTTTTAAAGTTGATTCTGTTAATTCTTGATAAACGTCATATCCCCACTCTTTTAATCTCTTATAATTAATATCCCAGGCGTTCAATAACGGGTCAATTCTTAAAGCTGCTTTAAATCTTTCATCTCCTTTGTAGTTTCCTAACCAAGTCTTTCTTTCAGAATCTTCAAAAGGGTCATTGGTCATCACAAGGTTTTTTACGCCTGCAACTTCAAGAACCTTATCAATATATTGTTCTACAGTCATATTTTTAAAATATTCTCTAAAAGCATTTAAATCACGGCTTGCAATATCTAATCCCAACTTTTCCAATACAGTAAGCACACCTCTGCAGGCCTCACTATATGGAGAATTCTTTATAAATAATGTATCCCAAATCAAATCAGCCTGTTCCTGTTTGGACATCGCCCAATACTCGTCATAAGAAATATCCACCCAACGCATTGTTTCTGCAATAAGATAATGATAAGTTACCAGTTCATCTACACCCCATAATAATAAATCACCAAAATCCGTAGTAAACAAATGGGTATGTATATCAGTAACTTGAACATTATCAACTGCCTTATCCACTGCTTTCCTTAATTCATAAGTGTTTCTAATTACCATCTTCTATAATCTCCTTTCCCATATTTTTAAAGATTTGGAACTTTAACACGATTGTAAGCGCTTTCAAATCTTCCAAGGATATTATACTATATTGATTTGTTATTTTCAATATACAACGGTAAAAAAAATGCAAAGAACAAATTGACGTAGTTAATTTTGTTCTTGACAACTTCCAATTAATATCATTATAATAAAATTGTAAGCGCTTTCAATATATGAATGGTGATAATTATGAACATTTACGACATAGCACGTGAAGCAGGTGTATCTATAGCTACTGTTTCAAGAGTACTTAATAACAGTCCCCAGGTAAGTCAGAAAACCAAGGAGAAAGTGAATCAAATTTTAGAAAGATATGATTACACACCAAACGCTATTGCCCGGGGGCTTGTAGTTAAGTCAATGAAAACTGTTGGCGTCCTCACTATTGATATTCGTGACTTCTACTACGCAAATGTAGCCTATACTATTGAACAGGAATTTAGCAAATTAGGTTATAATGTCATCCTTTGCAACACCGGTGGAGATAGTCAGGAAAAAATCAAGTATATGAGGATGCTTTCTGAAAAAAAGGTAGACGGCCTTATTTTGGTTGGGTCGGTCTTTAGAGACAAAAATATTGATAAGGCTATATCTCAGATTGCTAAAAGTTTGCCTATTGTAATGGTAAACGGATTTCTTGAAGCGGATAATATCTATTCTATTATTTGTGATGACAGTTATGGCATTTCCATGTGTGTAGATTATTTATGCAAAAAGGGATACAAAGAAATTATATATCTGCAAGATGCTCAAACTTATAGTGCACAATCTAAGATGGAAGGATTTAAAATTGGAATGGCTAAAAACCAATTAGAACTTAAACCTTCCTCTATTCTTAGAATCGAAAGAGGAATACGCGGCGGGTATCAGGCTGTTGAACAACTTATAACTTCCCAGCAAAAGTTTTCCGCCATCATTGCCGGAGAAGATATTACCGCTGTAGGTGCTATCAAAAAATTACAGGAGATTCATAAAAACATCCCATCCGATGTTGCCGTAATTGGTTTCAATAATTCTGTCATTGCACAATGCTGCACGCCGGAACTTACTTCGGTGGATAATAAAATGGAAACCATGGGGACAGGAGCAGTCAGGATATTAAACGATGTTTTTGAAGGTAGAAATGTGCCATTTAAAACAGTCATTATGCCGGATCTGGTAATCAGGAACAGCACGTAAATGAATTGACAATTGTCTAACTAAAATAACTTTATGGAGGTACGCTTATGGAAAAGTTAAATAATCAACTGTTAAAAAGTGCTTTTAATTTTCCTGAGGATTTAAAGGTTAGTCCTAATGAAAATTTGCCGGAAAAAGTTTTACAATTTGGTGAAGGCAACTTTTTAAGGGGTTTTGTTGATTGGATGTTTCATCAACTTAATAAAAATAATTTATTTAATGGAAAAGTAGCCGTTGTACAGCCTATTCAGCATGGCTTGGTTGATATGCTTAACCGGCAGGACGGCCTTTACACATTATTCTTAAGAGGCATTCAAAATGGAAAGGTTGTAGAAGACAAGGAAATCATATCTTCTATTAGCAGAGGAATTAATCCTTATACGCAATTTGAAGAATATTTAAAATGTGCAGAAAATCCTGAATTAAGAGTCATTATTTCCAATACAACTGAAGCAGGAATTGCATATAATGCCGATGATAAATTTGACGATAAGCCACCTGCCTCTTTCCCGGCTAAATTGACCGTATTTCTATATAAGAGATTTAAAGCTTTTAATGGCGACATCGCTAAAGGGTTAATCATTATTCCTTGTGAATTAATAGACCGAAACGGGGATAATCTAAAGAAAATCGTAATTCAATTATCAAATGAATGGAATTTAGGAAATGAATTCATTAACTGGCTGGAAGATGCAAACTATTTTTTAAATACTTTAGTAGATAGAATTGTAACCGGATATCCGAGAGATGAGGTTCAAAAACTAACAGAAGAATTGGGATACCAGGATGATCTTCTGGACACTGCCGAGATTTTCCACTTGTGGGTTATCGAAGGTGATAAAAAATTAGCAGAAGAGCTTCCATTTACAAAAGTCGGCCTAAATGTAATATGGACTGCTGACATGACTCCATACAGGACAAGAAAAGTGCGAATTCTTAATGGAGCACATACCATGACAGTTTTGCCTGCTTATCTTTATGGTAAAGATACTGTTAAAGAATGTATGGATGACGAAGTTATCAGCAAATATATGAACAAAGGAATTTTTGAAGAAATTATTCCTACTTTGGATTTGCCAAAAAGTGAACTTGAAGAATTTGCAGCTGCTGTTTCTGAAAGATTTGCAAATCCTTTTATCAAGCACTACCTATTAAGTATATCATTGAACTCAACTTCAAAATTTAAAACAAGAGTGCTTCCTTCAATATTGGAATATGTGAACAGAAAAGGCGAATTACCAAAGGTTCTCACCTTCTCATTAGCTGCACTTTTAGCTTTCTATAAAGGGACTGAAATAAGGGATAACGCATTAATTGGCAGCCGGCCGGGAAATGAATATAAAATCAGCGATGATATGCCTGTTCTTGAAATGTTTAAAACCCTCTGGTCTGAATTTGACGGCAGTAAAGAAGGTACTAAAAAATTAGTAAAAGCCGTTCTCGCTAAAACAGACATGTGGGGAACTGATTTGGACAATATTCAAGGATTTACCGCTGCGGTAACCAACTATTTATATAGCATCCTGACGAAAGGGATAAAGGAAGCGATAAAGGAAGTAATTAGTGAGGGAGATTTATGATTAAAAGCGATAAATTAATCAAAATTCACGAAAAGGACAATGTCGCTGTTGCACTGGAGGATATTAAACAAGGGGAAGTTGTTGTTTTAGGTGATTTCCAGATTACAGCTAAAGAAGATATTGACAAAGGACATAAAATTGCCTTCCAGGATATTTCCGAAGGTGAGAATATTATAAAATACGGGTTCCCTATTGGCCACGCTACCCAGGCCATTGCTGCCGGAGAATATATTCACACACATAATATAAAAACCAATTTAAAGGGTTTGCTGGAGTACTCCTATACTCCTGAACTAAATCAGGATAATACTCATTTCAATAACAGTTTCATGGGATATGTGAGAGAAAATGGCGATGTCGGCGTTAGAAATGAAATATGGATAGTAAATACAGTAGGATGTGTAAATAAGACTGCTGAATTGCTGTCAAGGGAAGCAAACAAAGTATTTGCCGGCAAAACGGATGGTATATTCTCTTTTCCACACCCTTTCGGGTGTTCCCAGTTGGGCGATGACCATTTAACTACCCAAAAGATCCTGGCAGATATGGTAAAACACCCTAATGCTGCAGGAGTGCTGGTGCTGGGTTTAGGATGCGAGAATAATAATATTCCTGAATTTAAAAAGGTACTGGGTGAATATAATGACAAAAGAGTTAAATTTCTTGTAACCCAGGAAGTAGAAGATGAAATTGAAACAGGTTTAAAGCTTATCGGAGAACTGGTAGAATACGCCCAGACCTTTAAGCGGCAGGAATGCCCTACTTCCAAACTTATAGTGGGTCTTAAATGCGGCGGCTCAGATGGCTTTTCAGGAATTACCGGCAATCCCCTGGTAGGGGCATTTTCCGATTTGTTAATTCGACACGGCGGAACCACCATCTTAACCGAAGTGCCGGAAATGTTTGGCGCAGAAACCATCCTGATGAATAGGTGCATCAATAAAGAAATCTTTAACAAGACAGTAGACCTTATCAATAATTTTAAAGAATATTTTATTAAGCATAACCAGGAGATTTACGAAAATCCTTCTCCAGGCAATAAAAAAGGCGGTATCTCTACACTTGAGGAAAAATCTCTGGGTTGTACCCAAAAGGGCGGTACAGCAAATGTTGTAGATGTATTGGACTATGGTGAAAAAGTATCTATTCCCGGATTAAATCTCTTAAAAGGGCCGGGAAATGACATTATTGCATGTACCGCACTCATGGCAGCCGGAGCCCATATAATTCTCTTTACCACCGGAAGAGGAACTCCTTTGGGAGCTCCCGTACCAACCATCAAGATTGCGACCAATTCTGACCTCTTTAAACGAAAAAGCAATTGGATGGATTATAATGCCGGCCAGCTTCTGGAAGGCAAGGATATGAATACGGTTAAGAAAGACTTTTTTAACTTTGTTTTAAAAGTAGCTTCGGGCGAGATTAAGACAAGAAATGAAGAAAACGGTTATAGAGAAATATCTATTTTTAAAGATGGCGTAATATTGTAAAAATATACTCAATTGGTCAGGGCATCGACATGGGGACGGTTCCTCAGTCGCATGAAAAGCGCATTCGACAGACGAACCGTCCCCATGTCACACCTATTTTTTTCAAATTATGTTAACCAATTTATGGGGTTTTTACACAGTCTGCCGTCCCCATGTCGAAGCCCTTCTTCCTGCTGAACCGGACTTTTTCAGTGTTTTCGAACCGTCCCCAAATCGCATCCCTGAAAATAGCACCAAACCTAGAACTTGCGGCTCTCTCCGAGCTCCAAACTCTGAACTATTTTCATAATAATTATGCAAACTTTTTAAATACACTTTTTAAATACACTTTTTAAAGTCTATTGAAAAAGTTTTAGACATATGATATGATGATATTGGCAAACATAATTATAAGTTTAAATAAGGAGGACAAAAAGATGCGCGAATTTTTTAAGGACATTCCAAAAATCCAGTATGAAGGAAAAGACTCTAAAAACCCGCTGGCTTTCAAGTACTACAACCCCGATGAAGTAGTCGGTGATAAAACCATGAAGGAACATTTACGTTTCTCCATGGCCTTCTGGCACACTTTTACCGGTACTGGATCCGATCCATTTGGAACAGGAACCATGTTGCGCCCCTGGGAAAATACATCTAACGCTATGGAATTAGCTAAAGCCAGGGTAAGGGCTGCTTTTGAATTTAATGAAAAGTTAGGTATGCCCTTCTTCTGTTTCCATGACAGAGATATTGCCCCGGAAGGAAACACATTGGCAGAGACCAATAAAAATCTGGATGAAATTGTTTCATTAATAAAAGAGCTGATGCAGCAAAGCAATATAAAATTGCTGTGGGGCACAGCAAATCTATTCTCCAATCCTAGATTTGTACATGGTGCAGCTACATCATGTAATGCTAATGTTTTTGCCTATGCCGCAGCGCAGGTAAAGAAAGCAATGGAAGTAACCAAAGAATTAGGTGGAGAAAACTACGTATTCTGGGGAGGCCGTGAAGGCTATGAAACTCTTCTGAATACTGACATGGGTCTGGAATTGGACAACCTTGCCCGTTTCTTCCACATGGCGGTAGATTACGCAAAGGAAATCGGATTTACCGGTCAATTTTTAATTGAACCCAAGCCAAAGGAACCCACCAAACATCAGTATGATTTTGATGTTGCTACTGTTTTAGGTTTCTTAAGAAAATATGGTTTAGATAAATACTTCAAGATGAATATTGAGGCAAACCACGCAACTCTTGCCGGACACACCTTCCAGCACGAGCTGCATTTTGCAAGAATTAACGGTGTGTTGGGCAGTGTTGATGCCAACCAGGGAGATATGCTGTTAGGATGGGATACTGACCAATTCCCTACCGATATATATACTACAACCCTTGCGATGTATGAAATATTAAAGAACGGCGGACTGCATTCCGGCGGCCTGAACTTTGACTCTAAGGTAAGAAGAGCTTCTTTTGAGCCTGTAGATTTGTTCTACGCCCATATCGCCGGTATGGACGCATTCGCCCGGGGGCTGAAAGTTGCTTACAAACTACTTGAAAGCAAGGAACTCGAAAACTTTGTTGCAGAAAGATACAGCAGCTACAGGGAAGGCATCGGTAAAGATATCGTAGAAGGTAAAGTAGGCTTTAAAGAATTAGAAAAATATGCATTAGAAAATAGCCAGATCAAAAATACCTCCGGCAGACAGGAAATGTTAGAAACTATCTTGAATCAATATATTCTTGAGGTGTAATGATAAAGGTGAAAATATGTTAAAACTAAATATTGTAGATCAGGAAACCATAAAGGATGCCAATAAAAAAAAGATTCTGAATCTTTTGTACAAGAAAAGAGAACTCACAAAACAGGATATCGCAAAGGAAACAGGAATCAGTATTCCTACTGTCACAAATAATATCAACGAGTTAATTGAAGAAGGCATTGTAGAAGAAGCCGGAGTAGCTGTTTCAACAGGCGGAAGGAAACCTGTAGTAGTCCGCTTTCTTCCCCATTCCAGATATTCTTTTGGTGTTGATTTTTCTTTAGAAAGCGTTAGAGTTATACTTACAGATCTGGATTCGGAAATCAAATACGATGTATCCTTTGAAACGGATGGCTTTAAAGATGTGCATAAAATTATTATGCACATCCATTCCATTATTGAAAACGCAATGTCTGAATTAAGTATCCCGAAGGAAAAGATACTGGGTATTGGTTTTTCACTCCCCGGCACTGTTAATGAAGAAGAAATGGTCCTGGAAATAGCTCCGAATCTTGGGGTTAAGAACATTGATTTTAAACAGTTTTCTGATATACTCCACTTCCCTCTCTATATCGAAAATGAAGCAAATGCTGCTGCATATGCCGAACTTACGCTGGGAATTGCAAAACAGATGCGTAATTTGGTTTACGTATCTATTACTCACGGAATAGGCGCAGGTATTGTTATTCAGGACCACCTGTATAAAGGAAAAAATAAAAGAGCCGGTGAATTCGGCCATATGACTGTGGTGGCCGGCGGTAAACAATGCAAATGCGGAAAAAATGGCTGCTGGGAGCTATACGCTTCCGACAGGGCTCTACTGGCAGATTATAACCACAGGACCAAACATAAGATTACATGCCTTAAAGATTTTCTTGTGCTGCTTCAAAACCATGATATACTTGCACAACAGGTCTGGGATAGTTATTTAGATTATTTGGCCATTGGCATTCAAAATATTATTTTAGTTTTAGATCCTCATTATGTAATCATCGGCGGTGAAATCAGCCAGTTTGAAGATATGCTGTTGGAACCGTTAAAAGAAAAGATATTTATTAAGAATAGCTTCTACGGCAGGGATGATATAAAAATATTGCTATCCAAGCTTAAGGAGGATTCATCTATTTTAGGAGCCTCTCTTCTCCCTCTTCAGAAGTTATTTTTCTTAAATGAAAAAATTATATAAGAGAATTAGTATTCAGAGGAGGAAAAACAATGGCATATTTACTTGGTATTGATATTGGTACCTCAGGTACTAAAACAGTCTTATTTGATATCCAGGGTAATTCAGTAGCCAGTGCATTAGGCGAATATCCCCTATATCAACCCCATGTAGGATGGGCAGAACAAAACCCGGAAGATTGGTGGAATGCAACTGTCAGTACTATTCAAGCAGTTATCCATAAGAGCGGGGTCAAAGCTGAAGATATTAAGGGTATAGGCTTATCCGGACAAATGCACGGTCTTGTTTTACTGGATAAGGATCATAATGTTTTAAGGCCATCCATTATATGGTGTGACCAGCGGACAGGCAAGGAATGTGAACAAATTACAGAATTAGTTGGAAAAGAAAAACTCATAGAAATTACTGCCAACCCTGCCTTAACCGGTTTTACTGCTTCCAAAGTAATGTGGGTTAAAAATCATGAGCCTGAATTGTATGAAAAAGCGACAAAAATCCTGCTTCCTAAAGATTATATACGTTTTATGCTTACCGGAGAATTTGCAACAGAAGTTTCTGATGCCAGCGGAATGCAGTTCTTGAACGTAGCAGAAAGAAAATGGAGCGATGAAGTATTAACCAGGTTGGGAATCGACAAAGTTTTACTTCCTGAAGTATACGAATCACAAGAAGTAAGCGGTAGAGTATCTTCCAGAGCTGCAAAACTGACAGGTTTAGCCGAGGGCACTCCGGTTGTCGGCGGTGGTGGCGATCAGGCTGCCGGGGCTGTTGGCAATGGTATCGTCAAACCTGGCATTGTTTCTTCCACCATTGGAACATCAGGCGTTGTATTTGCTTATACCGATAAAGTAACCATTGATCCTTATGGCAGGGTGCATACTTTCTGTCATGCTGTACCAAATACCTGGCATGTAATGGGCGTTACCCAGGGTGCAGGCTTATCCCTTAAATGGTTTAGAGATAATTTCTGCATGCCGGAAAAGGAAACCGCAGAATTAATGGAAGTAGATCCATACTATCTCATGGACCAACAAGCGGATAAGGTAAAACCCGGCTGTGATGGACTGCTGTATCTCCCCTACCTGATGGGTGAAAGGACACCACATCTTGACCCTGATGCTAAAGGTGTATTCTTCGGTTTATCAGCCCGCCATACCCGCAGAGACATGTTACGGGCAGTTATGGAAGGTGTTAGCTACAGCTTGAAGGACTGTATGGAAATTATCAAAGGAATGGGTATAGAGGTAAATGAAGTCAGAGCTTCCGGCGGCGGCGGAAAGAGCAAACTCTGGAAACAGATGCAGGCAGACATGTTTAACGCCGACATCGTAACCATAAATTCCAGCGAAGGCCCGGCACTTGGTGTAGCCCTGCTGGCCGGTGTAGGAGCAGGTATTTATTCCAGCGTACCCGAAGCTTGTGAAGCAGCAATAAAGAGAGTTAACACCCAATCGCCAATTGCAGAAAACGTATCAATCTATAATAAATATTATCAAGTATATGGAAATCTATATCGGGCATTAAAAGATCAGTTTAAAACGATATCTGAAATAATTAACACTAAATAATATGATAAAATTTCTATCATTAAGAGGAACTAGATGATCCCCCCTTTTTTTTGCAACTTGCATATGGAATCACAATAAAAGGAATAGGTCTTTTACGTTTACCTATTCCTTTTATTAATCTAATTTTTTATCCTCTTCTAAATAATAATAAATATATGAATCATTCGTAATATAATGCTTATATTTAGGCTCTATAATACAGATAATTACGAAGGTGACACAGAACCGTCCCCTGTCATCCACTGTCATCCTCCCAAACTTGTACTTGACACAAACGGAATGCATAATTTGCTTTTCATTTTCATTGGTTTGTGGTATATTGTTCATAGTAGCAAGTCCTCCTAGTTGTGAAATTTATGTTGTTATTTAGCAATTACATCATACCACAATTATGAGGATTTTGTTATATATAATTGTCTTAAAGTGTTGAATTTTCAAGATTCGATAGCACATTTATAGGTGCGAAGTTTGAGTAAATAAATTATGGGAAAATATATATCAATCCTTCAAAACCGCTTGTAGCAATAACTTCCCACTTGATATCAAGTGGGTCAGCAGTGCTATATAACAGTATTTGAGTTATAAGACTATTTATTTGCATACAAATTTAAGAGAATAATAAAATCTTTAAAAAATGTAACATTTTCCTTTTTGTTATAGTCATATATAATAGACTTATTATTAAAAGGAGTGAGATAGTTTGAAAAAATCGGCTTATCATCTTATAATTGGTTTCTTTATAATATTTTCATTGATAAGCGTTATTATAACAAAAGAGTTCACTGTTACGTCAAATATACAGAGTATAGAAGAAAGTATTGAAGGATTTTTGAGTACAAAAAATATTAATGGTCTAATAAACATACACAAAGTTACTGATATAGACAATAAAAAACTTGTAGTTTTTGAATTGAATAACAATATAGGTGAAGCTGAATTTATAAGAGGAATTAACGGAAAATATAAAATCCTTAGCACTGGATACGGAACAAATTTTATTAGAAGAAGAATATTAAAAACTAATAAAGCTAGATACCTAACAATTATTGGAAGAAACTATAATAAAAAAATTAAACGAATAGACCTTGTTTTAGAGAATAATAATTATACTTTTTCAATTCCTGTTGAAGATGAATATTTTATATACCACAAGATGATTACAGATGATTCAATGAATATGATGCTTGATAAAATAATCCTCATTGATAAACAGGGAAATGATATTACAGATAAAATTTACACTAAATATAAAATGAGGTAATGCAGCAGACAATATAATAAAAACCCCTCCTCTATTTCCTGAAAACTAAAAGGACAGTAGCAAAATTTGCACTGTCCTTTTATAAGTAATATTTACCATTCTTTCCAATCTACATATGTAGGATCAGAATTATCATAAACTGAAGTTGGAGTCACTGAAGGAACACCCCAATTTATAGAATAGCTTCCTACAAGCTTTTGGTGAGCATAGTTTCCACCGCAGCTCAACCAACCTGTATAAGTAGAATTTTGGCAACGTGTTCTAAAAATCATATAACCACTGTAAAGTTCTACTTTTGTATTGTCTCCTGCATAATCATAATCTTGAATGTCTAGTTTAAAGCCCATTCCTTGACCATCAGGTTGCTTAAAGTGAGCGTCAGTTAATGTCTTTGAATAAGAAGCTAAAAGAGAATCATAGGAAGTATAGCAGAAGGCAATAGGGACGGTTCTCATTGTTAAGATTTGCTAACAGCAGTTTTATTAATACCTGTTATCCTAAAATATATCCAGAACAGACATAACTTCTAATTTCCCTAGCTCTGTTCAAGTAATCTATCAACAAGAACCGTCCCCTCTGTCACGCCTCTGTCATTCATTTTTTTGGAGGATATAATAACTACTTCTATCCGATAAAAATACTTATAGATTTAAAATATATTCTTTCGAAATAAAATCGCTAAAAGTGCAACATGTGCGACATGGGGACGGTTCGTCAGTCGCAGCCCTGAGCAGTTAAACACTTTTTCAGCAGTTTCGAACCGTTCCCATGTCACATAGATAATTATGAAAGTGACATAGAACCGTCCCTTGTCATGTAAACAAGGCAATAGGGACGGTTCTCATTGTTAAGATTTGCTAACAGCAGTTTTATTAATACCTGTTATCCTAAAATATATCCAGAACAGACATAACTTCTAATTTCCCTAGCTCTGTTCAAGTAATCTATCAACAAGAACCGTCCCCTGTCATCCGCAGAACCGTCCCCTGTCATCCGTCCCCTGTCATCCTGTCATCCATAATGATGTACAAGCCTGATGCATTAAGCCTATAAGCAAAACTGTTGATATAATGTTCCCTATAAATACTATTACTATAAATAAAGGTAAAAATTGTACTTTAGCACTATCGGACATAGTCATAGTAGATATCACAAAAAACATATACAGTACATGAGATATCAAAAATAATTTATATCTATTATTAATAACTTTACAGAATTCAACATGTCCTTGTTGCCAAGCTATATTAAATACTCCTTTACATATATTATATATTATAAATGCATATATAACCATTGACATAACTATTAGCAAGTTATCAAAAACAATCCATAAATTTGTTCCATTTTTAATAATAAAAAGTTGATATATATTACTACATACTGATAGAATAAAAATATAAAAAGTAAGGTTTCTCGCAAGCTTAAAATGATTGTCACGATAAGCAAGTTTGCATAATCCAAAATATATCATACTATATCCTATTACATTGAACCAAACAACTCTTAAAATTCCATAAATAAATATAATAATTAGCCCCCAAAAAATTCTATTAAATCCCATTATAAATTCCCCTCATCATAAAAAATACTATTCTGCAGAAAACTCACAGATATTGAATAATAGAAATGATATCCACAAACATTAAATTGGTATTTATGGATATCTAAGTTGATAATGATACTATAGATATCGCATCATTAGCTTAGCTTGACGCTAATGATGCCTTATCTATATATTTTGTGCCTATGTAAATTTAGTATTTATTAATTTATATAATGATTTATAGTATAGGTTGCTACATCGCCATCAATAAATCCTACGCCAATTTTACATTTAATTTCATAATCTTTTTGATATACCACTACTATATCTTTTACTCCAAAAAGTTTATATGTGTATTCTCCGCAGAAACAATAGGAAACAATAGAGAAACAATAGGGACGGTTCTCATTGTTAAGATTTGCTAACAGCAGTTTTATCAATACCTGTTACCATAAAATATATCCAGAACAGACATAGCCTCTATTTTCCTAGCTCTGTTCAATTAATTTATCAACAAGAACCGTGCCCATTATTCCTGTTGCTTTTGACTTTGCAAGGGGCAGGTATATCTGAATATTTGAGAGTTTGTTTTGTTTGGAGGTCTTATATGCATCATGACTTATCTCCCCCCCCTTTTCATTTGTTCTTATGCTATTTTTCAATCGAAGAATCAGTAATAATCCTTCGAAATAGCAAATCATCAGTTAGAGACAAGAAGCATTCTTTTACTGGAATGATATTCTAAATATTTCTGATATTTAATTATATTACTAATATTACCTTACCATAGCTTGTACCAAATTTCGACTGTACTTTAGTACAGTTTTTCACTCTACAGAAATCAGTTTCTTCTGCAAAGCTTTCACTATCGCTTCTTCACTACGTTCTACACCCAATATCTTATACATATTGGCTTTATGAAATTTGACTGTTCTAATACTAATATACAGTGCTTGTGCTATCTCTTTCTCGTTATGTCCTTCGGCCATCAGCTGCAAAATTTCCAACTGCCTTGACGTTAATTTGACAGCTTCCTTATCACTGCTGTCCCTGTGACCCTTCGTTTTCCTATGAAATTCATATACAATTTCATAGGGCAATAGCTCCGTAATAGCCATTAATTCTTTTTGCATTACTTGACCTACAGTCGATACATCAAGATATCCTATAATTTCACTACCAATATGTAAAGCTGTTGCGTAGCAATACCACTGCTTCAAAAAGTTGCAGTAATGCTGTTCCGGCTTCATATATACCGCTGTTTGCAATTCCATCGCCATTGATATGGCATTGGTACCGCAGCTTTCTTCCGCAAATGACATTCCCGGTTTTATATGATATTTTTTAAACTGCTGCTGAATCTGCTTACTGCTATCTACTTCCAACAAAATACCCTGTGCATCTATTAACATGAAAGCATATTGCCCTGTAATGGAATACTTTATCTTTCTAATACAATCTTTAAAGATTGAGATAAGTTGTTTATGTTTTTGATATAATGATTGAAATTCTATGCTAGGTAATTTAATCTTTGGCTTTGAAATGCTCTTTGACAGACCATTTTTTATACATCTGTCCCATGATAAATATATCTTCTCTTCCATGGTATCTCCTCCCTATTTCTTCCCCCTTCTATAATTAATTATAAAGACAAAAAACATATACCATCCTCGCCATCTTAATTTATACTTATGAGCATTTTTTAACATAATATGACTATGATACTATTATACAAGAAACTTTTTAGCGAAAATTGCCATAATCTGTCGAATACGGTAATTAATAAGCTAGACAACAAAAATAGAAGGCAATAGAGGCAATAGGGACGGTTCTCATTGTTACGATTTGCTAACAGCAGTTTTATTAATACCTGTTATCCTAAAATATATCCAGAACAGACATAACTTCTAATTTCCCAAGTAATCTAAGAACCGTCCCCTCTGTCAGTCCCCTCTGTCATGAGCCTGAATTGTATGAAAAAGCGGCAAAAATCCTGCTTCCTAAAGATTATATACGTTTTATGCTTACCGGAGAATTTGCAACAGAAGTTTCTGATGCCAGCGGAATGCAGTTCTTGAACGTAGCAGAAAGAAAATGGAGCGATGAAGTATTAACCAGGTTGGGAATCGACAAAGTTTTACTTCCTGAAGTATACGAATCACAAGAAGTAAGCGGTAGAGTATCTTCCAGAGCTGCAAAACTGACAGGTTTAGCGGAGGGCACTCCGGTTGTCGGCGGTGGCGGCGATCAGGCTGCCGGGGCTGTTGGCAATGGTATCGTCAAACCTGGCATTGTTTCTTCCACCATTGGAACATCAGGCGTTGTATTTGCTTATACCGATAAAGTAACCATTGATCCTTATGGCAGGGTGCATACTTTCTGTCATGCTGTACCAAATACCTGGCATGTAATGGGCGTTACCCAGGGTGCAGGCTTATCCCTTAAATGGTTTAGAGATAATTTCTGCATGCCTGAAAAGGAAACCGCAGAATTAATGGAAGTAGATCCATACTATCTCATGGACCAACAAGCGGATAAGGTAAAACCCGGCTGTGATGGACTGCTGTATCTCCCCTACCTGATGGGTGAAAGGACACCACATCTTGACCCTGATGCTAAAGGTGTATTCTTCGGTTTATCAGCCCGCCATACCCGCAGAGACATGTTACGGGCAGTTATGGAAGGTGTTAGCTACAGCTTGAAGGACTGTATGGAAATTATCAAAGGAATGGGTATAGAGGTAAATGAAGTCAGAGCTTCCGGCGGCGGCGGAAAGAGCAAACTCTGGAAACAGATGCAGGCAGACATGTTTAACGCCGACATCGTAACCATAAATTCCAGCGAAGGCCCGGCACTTGGTGTAGCCCTGCTGGCCGGTGTAGGAGCAGGTATTTATTCCAGCGTACCCGAAGCTTGTGAAGCAGCAATAAAGAGAGTTAACACCCAATCGTCAATTGCAGAAAACGTATCAATCTATAATAAATATTATCAAGTATATGGAAATCTATATCGGGCATTAAAAGATCAGTTTAAAACGATATCTGAAATAATTAACACTAAATAATATGATAAAATTTCTATCATTAAGAAGAACTACATGTTCCCCCCCTTTTTTTGCAACTTGCATATGGAATCACAATCGAGTAAGGTAAAGCCGAAGTAATTTGCTTCGGCTTTATCCTTCTCACAGAACCGTACGTACGGGCCTCGTATACGGCTCCTGATAAATCTCAGTCACTATTGCTTATAATGATGCAAAATGCCGACATTATATTTTTCCAGGTTTATTAGTCCTAGTTCATCAAACCAGCTGTTCGGCAACGCCATGCTTATTAAAGGACTGGCTGAGTTTTTCCATGTGGTCATGGAAATTTTCTCAAATGTACCCTTGTAACCGCGTCTTCTTAGCATCTTGTGCAGTCCCTTCCAGGTTTTCCATTCCTTCATTTTCTTCATTCGCAGCCGGCGCCTTATCCATCCCATCAGTTCTTTGAATATTCCCTTACAGTTGGCTATCCGGAAGTAGTTTGCCCATCCCCGCAATACGGGATTTAGGAGTTTGACCATCTCCTCTACGTTCATTCCGTGATTTCTGGGAGTCATCTCCCGTATCTTTTTCTTGAAACTTTTCAGTTTCTTGGGGCTAATTGTCACGTGCTTGGAGTAGATTACGAAGCCAAGGTAGGCTACACCCTTTTGGTTGTCAGTTAGGTGGGTCTTTTCCCTGTTGACTACTAGTTTTAATTCCTTTTCCAAGAACTCTGTAGCTATCTGCTGATATTTCTTTGCTTCCTGGTAGGTCCGGGCAAAGAGCAGTATATCGTCCGCGTAGCGGACGATTCTTATGCCACGTTTCTTCATCTCCTGGTCGAATCTGTCCAGGTAGATATTTGTCAATAGGGGAGAGATAACTCCGCCTTGCGGGCTCCCCAAGTCTGTTTCTTCCCATGTTCCGTCTTTCATTACTCCAGCAGTCAGAAATTTCTTTATCAGTCTCAGGATACTTCCGTCACTGATTCTACGGTTGACTCCTTCCAGGATTAGTTCATGGTCCAGCCGGTCAAAGCATTTGGATAGGTCCATGTCTACAACATGATTCAGTCCGTATTTGTTTATGAACATTTCCGCCTTGGCTACTGCCTGGTGACAGGAGCGCCCAGGTCTGTATCCATAGCTTGACGGGTGAAAGTCGGGTTCAAAGATTGGTTGTAGGATGTTTAGGAGGGCTTGTTGGACTATCCGGTCCCTTACTGTGGGTATACCCAGCGGGCGTTTACTGCCGTCCGCTTTGGGTATTTCTACCCGCAGCACCGGTTGGGGTTCGTAAATGCCGGTTTTGAGTTCGTGTTGAAGTTGGCTTAACCTTTCTTGCAGGTTTTGGCCGAAGGCTTCCACGGTCTCCCCGTCTACTCCGGGGGCGCCATTGTTGGCTTTAACGGCTTTGTATGCTTTTTCCAGGTTGTCCATCCGGTATACTTTGTCTATTAGGCTATACCATTTCTTCAATCACTTCACCCCATTTCGCTATGCTTCCTCTGTAGTTCAGGATTTCGCGCCGGTTCCTTCATGTGCTTTCCGGGCGTCTCTAGCTCATTGGCAATCTTACCTCTCCAGCCACTCTACTCCGGCTGAGCGGACGTACTGCCCAGCAGGTTCGTCACCCCCCGGTTCAGCCGTTCCCTTTGGCCTTCCAGCCAAAGTTGTCTTCTCTTCCCGTCCTTTGTCTACTTTGGTTGCATTCTTTGATTTATCTTCCTCCCTTCGCAAGTACAGCTGCTTTTGGCTTGCTGTACCCCACTGCAACTGGGTGCAGTGCCCTCCCGGTTTTGTCCTCCGGTCTGTTACCAGCTTTCATTGGCCGAGAGTTTGTCACTACTACGGAGTCATCTGCCACCCCACATCACTTCGTCCCGCACTTGTGTTTCCACTTGTTTGGGCCTACCCTCTCTGAGGGATGATGCCGGGCTTCTCCGGTTAAGTTTACCTGCCTGAACCTGAACGCATCCGTCTTAACCCCTCAGGTTATCCAGCTTTCGGGCTTTCCCACTTTATGCAAGGTTACCCACCTGACGAGCCAACCTCGGTTCGCTTGCGCTATGTTCCAGATTCCCCCTTCAGCTTCCTTCAGACCTCACCGTTGGCCAGTGACGCCCTTGCTTACAGGTTGTCTTCCCGCTGGTTAGGTGACAGGGTTTCTTTCAACCCATCGGCTCAGTAAACATGCCGGACGAACATAAAAGGAATAGGTCTTTTACGTTTACCTATTCCTTTTATTAATCTAATTTTTTATCCTCTTCTAAATAATAATAAATATATGAATCATTCGTAATATAATGCTTATATTTAGGCTCTATAATACAGATAATTACGAAGGTGACACAGAACCGTCCCCTGTCACCCAAGCTCAATAGCGTTTCCTTGTACTTTAAAATCTACAAAATTAACTTTCTGTCCCATCAATTTTTCACTCCTGGAATCCGGTTGACTACCACCGACATACACCCTAAAATCTCCCGGTTCGAGAATACACTTACCATCTTCATTAATTAACGCCATTTGCCGCGGACTCACTGTAAAGGTAACTTTTATTTTTTCATTGGGTTCAAGAGTAATCCGTTTGAACCCTTGAAGCTGATAATTTGGGATATCTACAGAGGCATCCATGTCTTTGAGATATAACTGTACAATCTCATCCCCCACACAGTCACCTACATTCTCTACTTCCACACTGACTTGCACTAGCTCTCCAATATTAATAACCTCTTTATCAATTCTAAGATTGGTATATTTAAATCTGGTATAACTGAGTCCATAACCAAAGGGATATAAGGCTTCCTTAGTCATATAGCGGTATGTTCTGTTTTTCATGCTATAATCTTCAAAAGGTGGCAGGTCATCCATGGATTTTACAAAAGTAACTGGTAGCCTACCGGACGGATTATGATCACCAAACAGTACATCTGCTATAGCCCTTCCACCTTCTGCTCCCGGATACCATGCTTGCAATATAGCCGGTATATGTTCGTCCGCCCAATTGATTGCCAATGCACTTCCGCTTAATAATACCAATACAATCGGCTTTCCGGTTTTATAAATTTCTTCCAACAACTCCTGCTGTAACCCTGGTAAATCAAGATTGACTTTGTCACCTGCTGCATCCGAATTGGAGACATCCCCTTGCTCTCCTTCAATTTGAGCTGATAATCCTAGACACATTACTACTATATCAGCCTTTTGTGCTGCACTAATTGCTTCAGCAAACCGATCTTTTCTTGTACCTAAAGTTCCGGTTTTTTCTTTTGTGAGATGACATCCAAGTGCATAGTATATTCTGGTTTGCTTTGAAACTTTTGATCTGATACCTTCAAGTGGCGTTACATATTTAGAAGGTGTTCCTGAGTAATTGGCCAACAACACTTCTCTATCATCAGCATTTGGTCCAATTACTGCAATAGATTTGATATTTTTATCCAACGGCAGTAAGTTATTTTCATTTTTTAACAGTACCATTGTCTTTCTAGCTACATCCACTGCAAATTCTCTATGTTCTTCACAATCATTAACTTCATATGGAATAGAAGCGTATGGCACCATTTTATCCGGATCAAACATGCCCAGTTTAAATCTAGCTCTAAATAATCGCTTCACAGCTTCATCGATAGTTTTTTCACTAATCAATCCTTCTTTATGGGCTACCAATAAGTTAGCAAACGTACACCCACAGTTTAAATCACAACCATTAGTGACTGCCATAGCTGCTGAATCTACCGACGTAGAAGTAACATGGTGATGCAAATGAAAATCCTGTACTGCCCAGCAATCTGACACCACATAACCATCAAATCCCCATTCATCCCTTAAAATGTTCTGCAATAATGTCTTACTACCACAACAAGGTTCATCATTGACTCTATTGTATGCTCCCATAATCGATTCGGCTTTAGCTTCTTTAACACATTCTTTAAACGCAGGTAAATAAGTCTCATACATGTCTTTTTTGCTTACAATTGCATTAAATTCGTGCCGTAATCCTTCGGGACCGCTGTGTACCGCAAAATGCTTAGGCGTTGCTACCAGTTTAAGATATTTCGGATCATCACCCTGCAATCCTTTGACAAAGGCTACACCTAATCTTCCTGTCAAATATGGATCTTCTCCATAAGTTTCATGTCCGCGTCCCCATCTAGGATCACGGAAAATGTTAATATTAGGAGACCAGTAAGTAAGCCCTTTGTAAATACCATGGTCACCTTGCCGCTGAAATTCATGGTACTTAGCTCTTGCTTCATCAGAGATAACACAAGCAATATCATATATTAATTCCTCATCAAAGGCAGCTGCCATTCCAATCGCCTGTGGAAAAACTGTAGCCACACCGGCTCTGGCCACTCCGTGCAGACATTCACACCACCAATTGTATGCCGGAACTCCTAACCTCTCAATAGCCGGTGCACTATGTAGCATTTGAGATACCTTTTCTTCTAAAGTCATTCTAGATACTAAATCTTTTACTCTTTCTTCTATGGACAAATCTGGGTTCATAAAAGGATATTTTTCTGACATATTTATTCTCTCCCTAACAATTATTATCTTACACACCTGAATATGCCATAAATCCACCATCTACCGGTGTAACTGTTCCAGTAACAAATCCAGATGCTTCTTCATCACAAAGCCATATTAATGTTCCTAATAAATCTTCTGGTTTACCAAATCTTCTCATAGGCGTATGTGATATAATCTTTTCTGCTTCCTTAACACTCTCAACATTTAAAACATCACAAGTAATATATTGACCACACCTCTTTTGCAACATATACCCTATTCATATATTTTTCTTCCATGTATATCTTTAATACCTGTTCTCCTATAGAAATAAGTATTAACAACATCTCGCCATTCTCTAGCATCCTTAACCTGAATATCAAATTTGCTAAGTGTAAGTTCGAAGGTCTCTTTATCAATCTTTTCTTGAAGAGAAGCCCATTTTTCTCTCATTTTCTTAACTTGTTCTACACCCTCAAAATGAGTATCATAAATATGCTGAATTACTGTTTTACCTGACTTTAACTCATAAGTATATGGAACATGGTGGAAGAATAATAAGAGTTCTTCCGGACAGGTTTCTATTGATTCATACATCTTATAAAGCGGTTCCTTGTACTGAGCGGTGTATCCCGTTCCAGTTGCTACTGTACGATCAACACCAATACCTCTAAAGTCTGCATAGTGGTAAGTACCCCATGGTGAATATTCATATCCATCAACATTTGGCCCATAATGGTGGCCCGGATTTACCATCCAGCCAATTCCTAGAGGAACCGTGTATTTTTCATAAGCACTTGCTGATTCCAATAACATCGACATTATTGTGTCAACTACTTCTTTATCACTTCCGAAGGTAAGCTTTATCCATTCTTCAGCTATTTCTTCTGATGTTAGTTCAGAATTCCATGCAAGACGCCCAAACCCATATAAATTTGCCTGCGCAAGAGGATGTCCTGTCCAACATTTGCTGTCACCAATATTTGATACAGCTGCAATACCACCATATTCCCTTCCAAATAAGGTTCCATCTACTATCTTACTTACATAGGAACCTTCTCCCTTTGCGTATATATCGAAATCCAAACATTCTTTCCACATTGGGACAAGATAACAAAGATGTTTCTGCTGTCCGGTATATTCCTGAGTAATTTGAAACTCCATCATTTGATTTGTCTTTTCCATTGCAGCAAATAAGGGTGATATAGGCTCTCTAATTTGGAAATCCATAGGCCCATGTTTAACCTGTAAAATCACATTATCCATGAATTGACCATCTAATGGCTTAAAGTTTTCATAAGCCGCTTTTGCTCTATCCTTCGAACGATCTCTCCAATCTAACTGACAGTCATATACAAAACATCTCCATATCACTATTCCATTGAAAGGTTTTAAGGCTTCCGCCAGCATATTGGCACCCTCAGCATGATTTCTTCCATATGTGTAGGGGCCTGGTCTATACTCTGAATCTGCTTTTACAAGAAAACCACCAAAGTCAGGTATATACTTATATACTCTTTCTACTGCCTTCTTCCACCACTTTCTTACATCCTCATTAAGAGGGTCAGCTGTAGGAAGGCCATCTATTTCTATTGGCGCTGCAAAATTAATGCTAAGAAAAAGTTGCACTCCATATTCTCTAAACACGTCAGCAATCCTTGCTATATCTGGAAGGTAATCATCTGTTATAAAACGTGTTTCATATTTGTGTACATTAACATTATTAATCACTACACCATTTATGCCTACCGAGGCAAGCAATCTGGCATAATCTTTTATCCTGCTAACATCTTTAATAATACGATTATTTTCAAAAAATATCGATTTACCTGAGTAACCCCTTTCTATATCTCCGCTAATATTATCCCAATGATTAATGATTCTGAATTTATTTTTAGGTGTTTCTATAATCTCTGTATCTTTTATACATTTACCTATACAAATAGATCTGATTAAATGAAATATACCATAGAGAATTCCTCTTTCATCATTTCCCATGATTAATAATACCTGATGATTATCTTTCTGAATATGTTGAACAATATATCCCTCTCTTCCCAGCTTGCATTCTATTCTTAACTCCACCCCAACTTCTTCGATATCTTCAGTTGTCCCGATTAATATATGTGGAGCGTCAATGCTCTTATTATAGACTTCTGGCTCAAAACCAAAAATATTTCTTATTGCTGTCTTCAGCTCATTTAAAGCTGAAGTTATGAGTCTTTGATTTTCATATACCACAATATATCTGCATAACTTTCTATATTCTTCTATGAACTCTAAACTTAAATCTACCCGGTATTTTAGCCAACAATCATACATACTGTATGTCTCATTTATTTCAGTATTTTTCAAATCACTCATAACAAATTCTCCTTTATTAGTATTCGTTTTGTTAAATTAAATAAAATAGGTTATCTATAACTGAACACTTCTGTAAAAAGGCTCTTTAAATCTCATCAATTAAAATGCTAATTTTAAAATTTTCACAACATCTTCTTTATCAAGCTTTACAAAATTACCCAACAGTATTGTCTCGGTCGCTTTGCCCGCCATTTCTTCCAGTCTATCGTTAGGAACTTAATCAATTCTTCATTAAAATCATTGTGCTGTCAAATTATTCGTCCGTTCTAAATGGAGAGGCCGGTAAGCCTTCCTTATTATACAAATTAGCACCCTCAGGATTATCGGCCCACGCATAACGAACAGCGACAGGATTAGGCACATGGTCATTCCATACCACGACTTGATGACCCTTTATCTTTGCCTCAGCCCAGACAAATTTTTTGTCAGGACCGGCAATGGCAAAATGTTTCAAATCACCGTTTCCTTTAACAACTAACCCTCTGCCGGTATTTGTAAATGTGATAGTGATTTTGCCCCCTTCAACTTTCATAGACTGGTAAATTGGACCGGAATAAACTACTTTATTATCCCCGTAAGCCACATATTGAGCTGCGAGCGCAAGCCGATTACCTACATCTTTCTTATTTAAGGGATGTAGGTCATTCCATTCACCAATATCAATAGTAACAGCCATTGCAGTATTAGAAACAGCAAGCATTTTCAGTTGTTCTTCTCTCAGTACAGCCCAGTTACTATCAGAAGGCTGGTCGTTAGCCTGCATGTAATTTGCTAGCTGTACATACAAAAACGGAAAATTTCCCTGATTCCATTTTACCCTCCAATCGCTGATCAGAGTGGAAAACAGTTTATGATATCCCAAAGGCTTTGAAGTATTTGATTCACCCTGGTACCATATCACCCCTTTAATGGCATAATTTAAGATCGGGGCAATCATGCCGTTGAATAAACCCAAGGGTTTATGCTGAAAAAAGGTGGGATCGGGTAATGGGTCAACAACAGCTCCTACCTTGTACTGCCATTCACCTTTTAAGTCAATTATTTGCCCTCCTGCAGACAGGTGGTATGACTTATCCTTAATAAACCCACCTTGACCGGATTTATTAATAACCCGAATGACAATAACATTTTTCCCTTCTTTAAGCAGGTTTTCAGGAATATCATACTTTCTAGGCGGGTATTGATATGAAGTTGTACCTACAACAGTGCCATTCACATAGGCAGTATCGCTATCCACAATCCTACCCAACAAAAGCCTTGCGGGTTTACCGATCATGGAAGAGGGGACATTAATTTCTTTCCTGAACCATACAACCCCGTTCAGATGCCCTAATCCCTCATCTTCCCAGTAAGCAGGCAACTGCATGGTTGGCCATGCCGAAGCATCATAACTTATATCAAACCATGGTATTTCTCCTTCTGCATTGGCTAATCCTTGGTCTTGCCGGTTTAAATGATCGTACCAAGTACTACTGATCATCTCATCTTCTTTCTTGATTTTATTAAGATAGGTGTCGTCCTTAAATTTCTTTGCGGTTTCTAGGTGCTCCGGAAAAGCCTGTAAGGCCTCCTCACTCAACCATGCTTCGACCGACGACCCACCTACACTTGCATTAATTAAACCGATGGGCACATGGTATTTTTCAAACAATGCTTTTGCAAAAAAATAACCTACCGCCGTAAACTTAAGAATACTTTCAGGATTTGCAGATTCCCAGCTGCCTTCCTGCAGATCTTGCTGTGGTACTTTAAAATCATATCTGTCGGGAACAATAAACTGCCGTATGGCAGGGTTGTCACAGTGAGCAATCTCCTCAGCATAAAGATCACTTACCCTGGCCATGGGAAGCTCCATGTTCGATTGACCAGAACAAACCCATACATCACCTATGAGGATATTATTTAAAGTGATAGTGTTACTGCCTTTGATCTCCATTTTGTAGGGTCCACCTGCTTCCAATGCGGGAAGCATTACCATCCATTTTCCATCTGCATCTGTTGTGGTACTATATTCTCTATCGATAAAATGTATTGTTACTTTTTCACCTGCACCAGCCCATCCCCAAATCTTTACCCTGGCATCTCTTTGTAGAACCATGCCATCGCTTATTAAACGTGGAAGCCTGATCTGAGCAATGTTTTTCGGAATAATGGTTGATTCATAATGATGTTTTATATTCAACTTCATAAATACCCCCTAAGTATATTTAAGTTTTAGTCATTTGCGGAATGCTAAAACACTTGATATACCTGCATTCCAGCGTAATATTTTAATTGTTTTCCCCTCTATTTGGTGTAAAATATAGGTAACCAATCCATTTCACACAAAAGAAAGGGGAAAACAAATGGTAAAACTTTTTAATCAAATTTCATTTTCTGACACTTACGAAGAATGTAAAGATGTTTTCCAAAATAATAAACCAAATTTTCTTGAGTTACTCTCAAAACACCTCGATTTATCTTCACTCATACCACAAGAGTTCTATTGGGCTTACCACAAGACTCTGGGGAGAGACCGTACATATTCACTCGCTTCCATGCTTGCAGCATTAATCTTGCAGAAAATTCTCGGCATCCCTACTGTTTCTCTACTTATTATTTTTCTTACTCTGTGCCGTGAAGCCCGTGAGTTTTGCGGTCTTCCAGACGTTCCTCACAACTCTCAGTTTACACGGTTCAAACAAGATTTCGCTGCCAATCTTGAACACCTTTTTAACTACCTTGTGGATATTACAGAACCTATTTGTCAGAAAATTGATCCTACTCTTGCATCCACTATCGCCTATGATACTTCCGGTATTGAAGCCTTTGTAACCGAGAATAATCCCAAGTTCATAAATTCTATCATTAAAAAGCTTAAGGCTTTCTACAAAGACAATCCTGATGTTGATGTATACAAAATGGCTTATGGCCTTATGCCTTCCTCCGCCTCTGCCAACAGTGAAATCAAGCAGCTCTACATCAATGGCTATTTCTGCTATGTCTACAAGTTTGGCATTATCACTAACGGCCTCGGCATTCCAAGACATATTGCTTTTTTAGATAATGACTTCAAACAGAAACATCCTGAAATGCACATTGACAAAAAATCAGATTCTCCTGAAGAAGATAAATCTATTAGTGATTCCAAATCCCTTAAACCAGTGCTTGCAGACTTCTTTAACCTTCATCCGGATTTTAAACCGCATACTTTCCTTGGTGATTCTATTTTTGATACATGTGATACTTATACCTTGCTTTTAGATGAGTTTAAATTCCAAAGAGCTCTAATCCCTTTGAATTCCAGAAATTCAAACTTATGAATACGAATTATAGGTTGTTTAGAACTGAACAATTCTGTAAAAAGCTTCTTTGGGATTATGTTCTACATCAAACAGCAATGGCCAATTTTTTCTGCCTCGAACTGGGAAATCGTCCAACCAAGTTTTATCATCTGCAACACCCCACAAAGTTACACCATTGATCACATCTTTATATTCTCTAAATAGTTTGAATGCCTTGGCATATAGGGATGCTTGTTTTTCAATCATTTCTGCTGTAGGCTCTGTCAAATCCCGTCTCTGATCCTCAAAGGTAAACACAGAAATATCCATCTCTGTAATTTGAATTTTCAACCCTAAAGAGGCATACTTTTCTAAACTTCTTTGAATTTCATCAAATGAAGGATTAAAAATATTCCAGTGGCACTGCAGACCTATACCATGTATTGGCACACCATTTTCTTTTAAAGTACGGACAAGCTTATATATCTTTTCACGCTTTTCAGGAACACATTCATTGTAATCATTGTAGAAAAGCATGGCTTCAGGAGCTGCTTGATTCACAATCTCAAAGGCTTTTTGAATATAACTTTCCCCTATTATCTCCAGCCACTTTGTATCTCTTAAATATTGTGCTGTTTTGTCTTCTACTGCTTCGTTTACTACATCCCAACAATAAACATCATTGCCGTATCTTTTCACTACATCATGAACATGGGCCTTTAGCCGTTCTAGCAAAAGGTCTCTAGATACACTGGTACCATCTTCATTTTTGAATACCCATTCCGGTGTTTGATTATGCCAAACAAAAGTATGTCCTCTCAACTTCATATTATGCCTTTTAGCAAAGTCATGAATTAAATCTGCATCTTTGAACTCATATACACCATCTTGTGGATGGAGGGATGAAAACTTCATTTCATTTTCAGCAGTCAGACTGTTGAAATGTTTTATAAGAAGTTCTTCATGGGTTTTTACTGTCTCTGCATTGACTGCAGCACCGATCGGAAAAAAATCTTTGTATGCTTCCCAAAGTGATTGCACCTGACAACTCATTATATTCTTCCTTTCATCCCTATTTTGTGCTATTCTGATTTAAATTCAAGCTATTCTTTTACACTACCAACATTTAGCCCAATAACAAAATATTTTTGTAAGAATGGATACACAATCAAAATTGGGGTTGCAGCAACAATTGTTATTGCTGCTCTGATTGATGCCGGAGTAACCATTGCCTTTGAGATTTCTTCGCTTCCCTGCAAGGCTCCTGCTCGAAGTGCCGGATCTGTATTGGTAGCTGTGGTAGAGGCAAGAAGTTTCATCAGTTCATATTGAATGGTGCTTAAACTCTGTTTTGCCGGCGCATATAAGAACGTATCGAACCATGAATTCCATGCGCCTACCGCAATAAATAGTGCTACGGTTGCAAGCACCGGCTTGCACAATGGAAATATGATTTGCAAAAATATTCGAAAGTCTCCTGCGCCATCTATTTTTGCAGATTCTACAAGACTTTCCGGAAGCGTTCCTATATATGTTCTAATAACAATGACGTTAAATGCACTGATCAAAGAAGGAAAAACATATACCCAAAAGTTATTTAACAGTCCAAGGTATTTAATCAAAAGATACCCCGGTATTAACCCAGCACTAAAATACATAGTAATAACCAATACCGTAGTAATCATCTTTCTAAATACATATTCTTTTCTACTTAAGGTATATGCCAACATAGTACTAAAAAAAACACCTAAAACTGTACATAAAACTGTTTTCATTAGTGAAATATAAAACGCGTGATAAATTGTACCTGTTGCAACGACTGCCCTATAGTTCTGCAGTGTAAACTTTCTTGGCCACAGGTAAATTCCTCCTCTAATGGTATCATAGCCTTCATTAAAAGAAACTGCAATTGTATTAGCAAAGGGATACAACGTAATAATGACAAGCATAATCATAAAAATTGTGTTAAAAGTATTAAAAAGCACATCTTCGATCTTAGTCCATTTTGTTGTTTGCATTACATCTCCTCCCTTCGGTACAATTGGTAGTGTCAAAAATTTTATCAACTTTTGACCTGTACCCTTTGATTTTATTGACTTTTATTTAAAATTTATCTTACCCCTATAAAATTGGAAATTGAGAATGTATAGATTTGAAAAGAGAAAGGTACTTTCCCCCTTTTATCTGGTATAAGGTTGTTGTGAAGACTAACACCCCAGAAAGGAGATAAGTACCTTTGAACAACATTATATCAGTTTTACTACTATACATTCAATTACAATATCAAATTATTATATATCTTATGTGTTGCGTTCTTGGCAAACACTCTCCCCGCAAGTATTCCGATGAGCCTGTTAAAAAACCCTACCGTAAGCTTGTGGTAGATGAAATGCCTATTATTAAAACCCTTGAGAAACTTGATTACAAAAAGCTTATTGCTGATCAGCTTAAAGCTACTGGCAAACTCATTACCCCAGTGAAGAGAAGGAAACCTTCTACTGTCCCTGAAACTATAACCTGCCCCGGGTGTAATGCCCCTCATGATTACCTGTACGATAATACAGGCGGCAGAGGTCAGTATTTATGCAAGGTTTGTGAGTGTACCTTCAATTAGAAGAACTACTATCTCAAAAACCTTTTATTCTGCTGCCCTCACTGTGGTAAGGTTCTTACTCAACAAAAGCAGCGTAAGGACTTTAATATCCATAAGTGTAAGAATCCTAAATGTCCATATTACCTTAACAAACTTAACTCAATGTCTTTTGTTGCCTATTTTAATTTTCTAAGACCACACTTAACATTGGAAGGTAAAGTTCCAGTAGTATTGGAAGAACTATCTGCACTTCCCAATATGCCTGCCAGATGGCAGATACTTATTAAGATGCCACAGGCCTATATTAAAACACAACAATCAGCTTAATCATTTTCTCTATATAAATAAATCAAAAAATGATATAGCAGTAGTCACCGGACCTGTGGAGTTTGTGGGTAACCCGCTGCTTTTAGGGGTGTGGGTAACCTGTGTGCAAAGTGTTGGCAACATGCTTTTCGTTGTCAATGCTTTGTGCACAGGTTATCCATGCCCCGGGCGGGTTATCCATAAACTCCATAGGTCTATTAGATAGTACCTCGCCATTCAGGAACATGCCATGGCACATTCCTTCTTCGTGCAAATCTTCAGTATTTAAATCTCAATGTACAACATTACAATTTTTGTTATTATTGGTAGCTCAACTTCATGTTTTCATAGAACTTTTGACACTACC